>DALYNO010000413.1:0-3894 GCA_031975295.1 Anaerocolumna sp.
ATTGTTATATTTATGAAGTAAATGCTGTACAAAAAAGATATAAATTTCTTTTAAGGCAGGCGAAGGAACTGGAAAATGACTATACCACTATATGATCAGCAATAAAATATGGCTCAATCATAAATATCAAGAATATGCAAAGATTCATTTGCATCTCTATCATTATGATTGAGCCATACTCATTGGTGCAAGCTTTTATTGATTTATATTAAGCTAAAAAACCTCTGTTTTGTTGATTAGGATCCACATAGGTTTCATTTAGAACCCCTTTGCCATAAGTTAAACCTGCATACAGTTGTCCCGTATTCTTCATTACATTTCCATAATTATCTTCTTTTCGAATTCCTTCAAATCCCTTTAAAAGTATACTTAAAGTCTCTTTTGCATCTATTAGCCCTTTTACAGATTTTTGAAACATGGAATCGATGAGACTTTTATTTATAAATACATACAAACTCATTAAGTCCTTAGATATGCTATATTGATAATCTAGGGCGCTCATTAATTCATTTAAGAACTTTTGACCATGTTTAATATCTTGTAAAAAAGAAGTTTCATCACCTTTTTTTAAGTTATCTGAGGCTGCATTAATATCCGATAGAATAATTTCATACATAATTACTATTAGCTCGGTTCTAGTTGCCTGGGTAACTCTGGTCGCAAATGTTTTAGCCAATTCCTTATTCATCAGATTTATAACCCTTTCTACGGTATAAGGTAATTTATGAAATATTTCTAGATAGAAGTACCCTCATAAATAGCAATTAAGAATTACCTCCAATACTATATAAAATGCTTAACCCTGTAATAAAGATAACACGGTTTGCGGTCTTTCATTTGCTTGTGCAAGCATAGAAGTTCCTGCCTGTGCTAATACATTTAACTGGGTATACGTAGCCATCTCTTTTGCCATATCTACATCTTCAATTCTTGATAGAGCCTCTGTCATATTCTCAGCTGTCGTATCAAGATTGGAGATAGAATGTTCCAAACGGTTTTGATATGCACCTAGTTTAGCACGGATACCTGTTACTTGAACATTAGCATTATCAAATAATGTAATTGCTTCCTGCGCACCCTCATCTGTACAAATATTAACCATGTCAATACCAAGTGTCTTAGGTGTAACTTTTGGTATTCTTACATTCATAGTTTGTCCTTCATTGGCTCCAATTTGAAGCTGCATAGGACCAGCATCTAATACGACTATTTTAACATCATCGCCTACTAATGCATTTTCTCCAATTTCATAAATCATTTCAAAACCATTACTATCTGTTATTTTTACTTGATTGCCGGAGGATGATACAGTAGCAGTTGCCTTAAAGCCGCTAGTTGGGGAAATTTCACCATCAACACCTTGTTTTCTTGCACCTGTACCAGTTATCGTTGTTAAGCCTAGTGCTGTTTTTAATCCATTATCATCACAATTAATCTCAATATACTTACTTGAACCATACTCTTTGGTTTCAAATTGTAATCTCGCGCCTGGATCATTTACACTACATTTACTGCCTGCTGCATCTACTGCATACACTTCAATATTAGCTAGGTCGCATACATCACGGAGTTTTTCATATATCTGATCAAGAGTTTCCCCTGCAGAGATTTCAATTTCATTGCCATTTATATTGATTGTGCCTGATACTGTGGTTGGAAATGCAGGTGGCAGTGTACTTCCTGTTTGGATGGCTTTCTCAGGTAATTTGGTAACTTCAATCTCATAGTTACCAGTATTAACAGTATCTGATACGGATACTAAAGATACATTACCGTTATCCGTATAGGTTTGCTTATCAATACTTCCATTTAATAATTTTTTGGTATTAAACTCAGTTGTATCAGAAATTCTTTGTATTTCATCTCTAAGCTGATCAATTTCTGCCTGGATTGATTTTCTATCATTGGTTGTATTAGTAGCATTGGCTGCTTGCACTGACAATTCTCTCATTCTTTGTAACATAGAGTTAACTTCTGTCAACGCACCTTCTGCAGTTTGTATAATAGAAATACCATCAGCAGCATTTCTTGATGCCTGTTCAAGTCCAGCAATCTGTGTCTTCATTTTTTGAGAGATTGCCATACCTGCAGCATCATCAGCTGCTCTGTTGATACGAAATCCAGAAGATAGTTTCTCAAGACTTTTATCCAGTCCTCCATTGGTTCTATTTAATTGATTATTTGCTTTTAATGCAGATATATTATGGTTTATTCTCATTATTTTCCCTTTACTACATCTATAGATGTGTACCGCCACAGTTATAAATTGAGAGAATGAATCGTGGCCTTCCTTTCTATGATTTTTCTCAATCTATTGATCCCTTTCGTGGGAATGGATTTACTCACTTATATAGCTACTTGTTAATATCCATCTCTTTAATATGAATTAGTACTGTTTTAGCTAGCTCATATAAGGTATTGTTCTGGATTTTTTCTGCCTCATTATTATTCTGTTTGTTCACATTATAATTGTTATATCGGTTGTTATCTTTAATTTGATTACCCATTCCGTAATTGATTTGCTTAATTTTTAGCCCTTTATTTTGTAATCCGTTTATAAGGTCATCTCTGCCACCTAATAATGCTTCATACCCTAGTCTTGTATCACTCGTTATAAAAATATTCGCTTCTTTATTTTTGATTGTTATTCCAGCCAAAACTTTTCCTAATTCATTTGACTCTAATGTTATATTAACCTTGCCTGATTCTCCCGTATTTTTTAGGAATGTTACATTGACATTGGTATAATTCTCACCTATCTTAAGAGGAATCTCATAGGACTCTTTATAGGATCTTTGTGTTAGAAATGACATGCCATTACCAATTCCTTGTAAGAGCCTTATATCTGAAAGGGTGACGGGTGATTCTGGCAGAAAGGACTCCCAGGATGAATTCCACTTACTATTTAGTTCCTGATATGTATCTATCATGCTTTCTTTATCTGTTAAACTGGTAAGGAAACTGTCTGAAATTGAATCTAAATCAAAGGAAATACTTTCCACGTTCTCGGTTTCCATGGTTCTGTTATTCTTTATGGCTTTATGTAATTTAGAAAATACACCATCCTCTTTAGATAAATAGTCCTTTACCGCCAAAAGATTAGCAACTGTAACAGGTAATTCATAGCTCTTTAGAACATCCATAGCTTCTGTTTTAATTTTTACTAATTCATCTAAATTTTTTAACTGCTCTTCATAATACTCCAAATCCTTGGTATCCTCAGTCATACTGTCTAACTTTTCATAAAGAGTTTCAATAGGCATTTCTAAAGCATTATTTAGTTCCAGCTGCATTAACGAATCTGGTTCCAATTTCTCTTTTGTAACTGCCGCTAATTGCTTTATATAACTAACTTTTTCTTTATAATCCGTATTTTTTGTTGCCTCGAAGTTATTACTGCTTTGAATAAAGGCAGAATTTATTTGTTTCGTAATAGAATCATCCTTAGCAATATACTGATTTAAGGCACCAAAAGTATTATCTATTGCATAATCCATATTTTTATTCTTTTTACTTTGCACTGCTGTTAGAAGGCTTTTCATAGAAACTTCCTGACCAGCATTGATAACTGCACCTAATGCAGCACCGTCTGTCTTTTCAATGGTGTTTAATAACCTGTAGATTCCTATAAAAGAATTTCTTTCTGATTCAGAAATACTTTTATTTTTATCCAGTTTCCACAAAAATTTACTAAATCTTTCTTCCTCTGTAATTCCTAGCTCCTTTTTTAAGACATCCAATTTTTGATTAATTTGTGGCACAGTCATTTCTAAGGGGTTGAGTCCTTCTCTGATCATTTCAATAGCAACTGCTGGATGAAAATTCTTTAACATATGATTAACCTGGGCATCATATACTTTAACTTGATCTATTGTCTCTCGATTAATCTCCATG
>DALYNO010000414.1:0-3887 GCA_031975295.1 Anaerocolumna sp.
CCATACATTACTTATGACATTCAACCTATAATGGAATACGAATATCCTAAGTTGAAATCTAATGAATCTTACAATATGTATGTTAGTTTATAGACTCAAATTAAATTGCAAGGCTTAATCTGGATGCCTATATTGGATTGGAGGTGTATATAACTAAAGATATGTTACAAAAGATAACATGCAGATTCAATTGTGTATTGTAATTGCATCTGACATGTAAACTATGTACATTTAAGAGAAACTATAAAACCTGCACCACATAATAGCGGATAGCAGATACATTATGAGTGGCTTTGTTTTTGCTGCTTATAATGATCAAATACAAAAGGATGATTAGAAATATGTTTAAGAAATATGTGAATTGGAAATACCTGCCCATTATTATGTTAATTCTATTTTGTCTGCCCTTTACAAGTGTTTTAGCGGCATCACAGCTTAATTTGTATTATTATGGCACAAAGCAGAATGTAACCTATACCGGGCAACAAGTTAAATATTATTATAATGGTGCAGCCATTAACATGAAAAATACGCCAGGTCTCGTTATTAATGGAACTTCCCTAGCTTCCTTTAATGATGTTTTTGTAAATTCATCTATTAAGATGAAATCTACATATAATTCGTCAAAAGGAATTTTGACATTAACACAAAATGGAACAACTTTGGTTCTTACTGCTAACAGTAAAACCGCTACCTTGAATGGTAAAAATGTTACTTTATCAATCGCACCAATGAATGTTAAGTACAAAGCTAAGAACATAACGAAGTTCTTAGTACCTGCTAGATTTGTTGCCGAATCCTTTGGCTATACCTATGTATGGGATAGTGCTAAATCAACTGCTTATATTACACCTCCTTTAACATTAAATTATAATGGTAAAGATTCTGTTTATACAGGAACAAAAGGTACTGTAACAGTTGACGGAAGTAATATCAATATGCCTGATATGCCTAGTATTATAATAAATAATACTGCAATGCTTCGTGCATGGAAAGTATTTGGTACTGGACCTATCGGTGCATCCTATAAGTATAATAGCGCAAATGGTATTGTTACCCTTAAAAAAGATGAAAAAGTGGTTACCCTAACTATTGGCAGTAAAGTTGCGGATGTAAACGGTGAATCAAAGACTATGGATACGGCTCCCGTTGTGGTAAAGAATTTAAATAATAATACGGAGTATGTAATGGTTCCTGGTAGCTTTATTGCTTCCTTTTTAGGTTATGATTACAGATGGAATGCAAGTTCAAAGACTTCTGAAATTACAACCAAATCAATAGTTGTTGTGCCTGAAACACCACAGCCAGTTCCGGATTCAACTACAATTAATTTAGGCTTAACCCCCAATTATTTAGATCCCTACACATCATTAAGTAATTTATCAGCTACTACTGAAGTATCACAGGATACTGGTATATCAGCTTTTATTGCTAATATTACGAAGGAAGCTGTAGATACTATGGATAGGGAAGTGTATGCGATTACTGCTAATCAACCATTTAGCAAAACAACAGCAACATATGCAAATCAAATGCTAAATATTCGCATTAATAATTCAGCTGCCAATGCAATGAGTTATCCACTTGGAGGAACATTTGCTGGAGACATTAATGTAACAAATACATTTGTAGATAACATTAGTACAACAGATATTAACATTCCTTTATTAAATCCAAATACTAATTATGCGCTTTCCTTATCTGAAGATGGTTATACGTTATATGTTACTTTGTATGCTAACTATATAAACAGTATTACTGCAGGTACGGCAAACGGTAATGAATATGTTGAATTTAAAGGTATGAAAGATTTGGCAGTTAATTTATCTGAATCTGGAGACACCCTGACACTTGAATTTCTTAACACAATTAATGGAGCAGGAGATATACAGACAGCAACTGGATTAAAAGCTTTTCTCAATCTATCAACAACTAACGCAGATAATAGTAATGCAGTGTTTGTTTTAGAAAAGGCATCAGATGCTACTTATAATGTTACCCAGGAAGGAAGTACATATCGTATAACCTTTACACAAACAAAAGTAGTTACACCTTCTGATTACTCCCTTAAATTTGCCATACCAAGTGATGTTTCTTACAGCGATATTACAACAGAAGATCGGTATTATGAAAATAAGATACTCTTTAAGATACCAGGAGATCAAACTGCATTTTATAATGAAAATCCTGTAACATCTTCTAATCCTGTAATTAAATCTGTTTCCTTAAAGTATACAAGTGGCTATACATACATAACCATAGCAACAACTAAGTTACAAGGATTTAAGTATAGTGATTTAAGTGACAGTGTTGGCGTAGTGCTCGGCAATCCACGAGATATTTATAAGAATATTGTTGTACTGGATGCAGGTCACGGTGGAACTGATCCTGGTGCAATCAGATCATTAAATGGTAAAACTATTTATGAAAAAGACTTGAATTTTAAAATCATGTATACTTTGACACAAAAGTATTTTAATGATCCTAATTCAGAAGTTAAGGCATACTATTCCAGATATGATGAAACGAAAGTTAATTTATATGATAGGGCAGCCTTTGCAACTAAAGTAGGAGCAGATGTATTCGTTAGTCTACATATGAATGCAAATAACAAAACTTCTCCAAATGGTACAGAGATTTATTATTATGAGAAGAATACATCCACGTCACCATCAGGGTTAACTAGTAAGAAATTAGCTACATTTTTCTTAAACTCTATACCTGGTATGGTTGGAACTAATAAAAGATATATTTCTTCTCAGAATTATGTAGTTATTAGAGAGACAAAAGTGCCTGCCATTTTAGTTGAATTAGGTTTTATGTCCAATGAAGGAGATTTAAAGAAGTTGACTAATTCTACTTTTCAGGAGAAAACAGCAAAAGCTATGTATGATACATTATGTGATCTATTTAGGGCATATCCTACTGGAAGATAAATATTACTTAAAATAAGAGGTCAATATCCTCCCTTATGAGGCGAAGGAAAGTCTTTGATAAGGTTTCATAAAGGCCAGTCATAACAATTTACATGCATAACATTATGGCTGGCATTTATTCTATTTATGGAGAAGGTAGGAAGAAGAACTTTAATAATACTGAAAGGGAATTAAGTCAAATGATAAATAAAAAAAGAATAAAATGGGCTAAGGGAATTCTTGGCCTGGCAATACTGATCACTGGTATAGGTGTGGCTAATCCAGTTATGGCAGCAAAGGACACTACTAATCCCAAGATGTCTGTTACACCGAATACGAAGATACCTACTAAAGGGGATGTCAGTCTTTTAATTAAAGCATCTGATGCTTCAGGTATCAAAGTCATTAAGTATGCTAGTGGTAATAAAGATGTTGAATATTTTAAAACAAAAGGAAAAGTGTTAGTACTAAATTCTAAAGAGGCTAACTTAAAAGTCAAGAATAATGGTACTTATACATTTTATACCAGAGACAATGCAGGAAATGGAATTACAAAAAAGATAACGATATCAAATATTGATAAATCTATTCCAATTCTTAATATTAGTAAGAATATAGAAACTGTAACGAATGGAAATGTAATACTGGCAATGAATATATCTGAGACTGGCAGTGATATGGATAGTCTAAAGTATCTTGTTGGAGAAAAAACTGAAAATGACTTTTCAAATGCAGGAAAAACAATAAAACTATCTCCAGCCAGTGCAGATGATACAAAGAAAACCTATCAATATACAGGAAAACTTACGATTAAAACGAATAATAGTATTACTTTTTTAGCAACAGATAAAGCAGGAAATACTGTGTTGCAAATTGTTAAGATTGATAATATTGATAAATTACCCCCGACCTTTACATATAAACTCAATACAACAAAGCCCACAAAAGGTGCTGTAACTGTTTCAGTAACTG
>DALYNO010000415.1:0-3883 GCA_031975295.1 Anaerocolumna sp.
AAATAGATGGAAATACTGGAGAACACCAAAGTACGAAGGAACTTAAGAAAAATGAAATAGCTGTTTGTGATATTTTACTTGCTGAAAATATAGTTGCTGATAAGTTTCATTCACATAAAACACTGGGAGAATTCATTTTAATTGACCGAATCACCAATATGACTTCGGCTTGTGGTGTAGTGGAGGAAATAAATGTACAATCAAACTTGGATAAAGAGAATGCCACCTTTGTTTATCAAGATATTGCTGCCAGAGGTGATATATTTGAAGAATTTTACTACAATCTTGAAAGTTTAACCATATCTAAGTTAGTACCTGAACATAAGATTTACACAGTTGGAGATTCCATTCCAGTGAAAGGTGAGAGCTATAAGTATCCAGAAAGTTTTGACATCTTAGCTCTGCGCGATTGGGCGGTAATTAAAGTTAGAGCTTCAAAGATAACAGAAATCAAGTCCCTGGAGGATTACCAGTATTCACACGTACCTTTGATTAATGGAAGAGGTTTTTCTATAAGTGCCGCAAATGCAGAAGAGGTTGCACAATTTATAGAAGAATTCAGATGTTCAGAGGGCAGTGATGCGTTAGCATTTACAAGAAAGTGGATTGTATTTGAAACCTATAGAAGTATTATATTTAACAGTAACTTTTACTTAATCTAATCTTTATTGGTATCATGAACCCTTGGAATTATACACTTTATTATCTTAATTAAAACTTAACAAAACAGAAAGATGTATGCTTTAAAATCAGCTTAAATCTTTCTGTTTTTTATACTTTCCCAAGGTTTCACCCCCCCTAACTTCTTCTTTTCTTCCTGTTACATTTCCAATTACCTCCATGCAAATGCAGTTTCATCACCATATGATTATGGTATTATATCAGTAAAATAACCACAGCACGCAGATGTAAACAAGTTGTAAATTACCAGAATATCACATATTGTATTCTGCATGAATACATTATATAATACTTTTGTAACATATTTAATAATTTCGTTATAATTAGCTATTGGAGGTTTCATGTTTAAAGTACATAAGTTAGCAATGTTTGTAGCGATGGGTGCTATGGTTTTCTCGTTTAAGCCAACCACTGCAGAAGCTGCTATAGTTCCCATTAACGTATTAACTATTAATTTAGATAATTTTTATGATATTCCAGAAAGTAACGATGAAGATGCTGTAAGTGACTCTTCAGAGGCAAACTTCATTAAAAATACCATGGGTTTTGCCCAGGTTTCAGGGTATATTTATATGAAGAGTGATGCTAGTGATGAGTCAGCAAATGTTGGAAAATTATATGATAATGCTTCCGTTATGGTATTATCGAAAAAAAATGATTGGTATAAGATAAAGTCCGGATCAATTACAGGTTATGTAAAAACAGGCTATATAGTTACAGGTGAAAAGGCAGAATTCATTGCCAAAAAGGTTGCCAAAAAAATAGCGGTTGTTCAAGTATCCTCATTAAAGATTAGGTCAAGGGCTACTACTAAGTCCTCTGTTTTAGGAACAGTTAAAAAGGGCACTCAATTAGCCATTGTGGATGATCTAACTGGTTGGGTCAAAATTAAAACAAAGAATAATACATATGGATTTATATCCAAAAAATACATAAAAATCAATACAACTTATGACACAGCAGTATCTGTTGAAGAACAATCTAAAAATAATCAATCTCAAAATGATAAAACAAGTAGTGCTGGAAATAAAAATTCTACAAATAGTACAAAAAGTGTAACAACCTCAACTGGAAGTAAGATAGCAGTCTATGCAACTAAATTTGTTGGATATCGATATGTTTGGGGTGGTACCAGCTTGACAAGAGGAGTGGATTGTTCAGGATTTACTCAGTCACTTTATAGATCCTTTGGCATAAGTATCCCCAGAACCTCCAGAGCTCAGGCAACAGGCGGAACTCGAGTTTCAATTAGCAATCTCAAACAGGGAGACTTACTATTTTATTCAAAACGTGGAACCATTAATCATGTTGGCGTTTACATTGGGAATGGTAAAGTTATTAGTGCCAGCAGTCCGTCAACGGGAATTCGTATCACAGCATACAATTATAGAAAACCTGTAAAAGCAGTAAGATATCATTAATTCATATCCATATAAAAAGAGTTAAGCAGAATATAAATTTGAACTGATCCCAAAAGTTAGACCTGGAATTCTAAGGAGTGGTATCACATCAAATCAGCTTAACTCTTTTTTTATCTTGTTATATGTTTCAAACCCAGTACCAGATAAAGGATAATATCATATATGTGAACTACTAAAGAGTTCCAGGATTATTTACCTAATGTTAAATTTTTCTGACGTACCTGTTCCAACATAAGATCATGGAACTCCGCCCACTCTTGAATATTTTCATCCTTTTGTACTGCATACAGTCCCATTACCACTCCTGTAAATCCACCTGCAACTTCAGAAGAAAGGTATTTTGCTTGTGCTTTTCCAAGTAATACTTCCTGATCCTCTGCCATGTAGTAGAAATAATAATACAATGGGTCAGAAGTGATTCGAATCGTAGCAAAATTACAATCCTTTGGAAGCGTCACAAAATTAACTATAGATTTCAAATCTCCAATACAGAGGCGAAGAATAACTTTGTTTGTCTGATCTTCACAAAGCATAACAACATCATAATGATGATTTTCGTCCATGTAATATGTTACACCTGCTTCTCCTATGAAACAAGATATCTTAACTGTGAGATTCGTAATAAATTCGGATTGACGAATCCCTATAAAAGTGGGAGAGTCCGCCTGATCAATTGTGATAGATGTTCCTTTTAGTCTAATTTTATCTTCCAGAATTTGATAATTATCAAAGTTTGGCGTTCTTAGATAGCACCACCGGTTAGGCTTTTGGCGTAGTATTGGCAGAGACGCATTATCATTCCATGGATTATAGGTATTTACTTTTAGTGGCATATCCATATTTTCTTCAACAATACCACCTATACCAGCCTCAAACCAACCATCTTCCCTCCAATGAATAGGTACTAGAAATACTTCTCTTCCCAAATGATGATATGGAACCCAAGTGCCTGCCTGTCTGAAACCTAAACATACTAAAAATGTTTCACCATTTTCATCTTGTATCAAATCACCATGTCCGATACCATGAATAAGGCTTTGATGACCACCAAGATTTCTATTGGTAAGTACAGGATTATAAACATAGGACGTAAAAGGTCCATAGGGTGATTTACCTCTTGCATAGGTAATCATATGACCATATTCTGTACCGCCTTCGGCAGCCATAATATAGTACCAATCGTTAAAGTGATACAAATGAGGTGACTCAAGATATTTTCCACCAGTTCCTCTCCAAATAGGAAGACTTTCTGTTAATCTTTCGCCGGTTTTTATATCTATTTCACATTGTAGAATGCAGCCAATACCATTTTCATCATTCCCATTACTCATAAAATATGCCTTACCATCTTCAAAAAATAGTGATGGATCGATACCACCTTGATCAACAAAAATAGGTTCAGACCATTCTCCATATATATCCTTGGTCGTTACATAAAAATTCTTATGGTAAGTATCATTGGTAGTTACCATATAAAATGTACCTTCATGGAATCTTATCGTTGGTGCAAAAACACCACCTGAACTGTTAATCTGGTAAAGATTAACCTGTGTTGCTCTGGTTAAGCAATGTCCAATTTGATTCCAATGAATTAAATCATCACTTTCAAATAAAGGTACACCTGGGAAATACTGAAAAGAGCTGCATACCATATAGTATTTACCATTCGCCTTACAAATACTAGGATCGGGATAGAAGCCGCGTATAATGGGGTTATTTATTATCATAATATTTTACCTTTCTGTTGGAATTCATACGATTCTTATGTTATTATTATAATG
>DALYNO010000416.1:0-3875 GCA_031975295.1 Anaerocolumna sp.
ATATGTTCGCTTCCAATTAGATTAAAATCATCTGGTAAAAATTCCGTATCTGTATTATTCATTGGTATCCCCCTTTGCCAGTCTGATTCTAGGATCTATTATTCCATATAAAATATCAACTACAAGCATTATAACAATATACATTAGACTATAGATAAAGGTAAGAGCAACTACTACATTATAATCATTTGATTGAATAGCAGATACCAAAAGACTACCGATACCTGGAATAGAAAACAGTTTTTCTATAACAAGGCTACCTGTCATTAATCCTACTACCAGTGGTGCCAGTACTGTGATGATAGGAATAAGAGCGTTTCTTAAAGCATGTTTAAATATAAGTCTAAAACTGTTAATCCCTTTACTTTCTGCAAGTAACATATAATCAGAGCCAAGAACTTCAAGCATCTCCGTCCTGGTAAACCTGGCTACAGTGGCTATGGTAAACATGCAAAGAGATACGGTAGGAAGTACAGAGGACTTAAAAGGAGCTTCCGCCTGATAAAGAAGAGGGAACCATTTTAATTGAAAACCCAAGGTGTAAATTAATGCCATTGCAAATACGTAAGAGGGTAAACTAACCCCTAATACAGAAATAATAGTTGTAATGGTATCATAAATGGTATTATGCTTTAGGGCTGCGATAATGCCTAATATAAGGCCGATAATGGTACCTATTAAGATTGCCTGACCACCAAGTCTTAAAGAAATGGGAAGTCTTGTACTAAGAAGAGCAGTAATAGGTGTATTTTTGGAAATGGTATAGGAAACGCCAAAGTCTCCCAATAACATTGCTTTTATGTAATGAAAGAACCTAACCAGTATAGGTTGATCTAATCCGTATTTTGCATTAATAATTGCTTTTTGAGCCTCTGTTAATTTCTCATCATTAAATGGTGAGCCGGGCATTAGTTCAAGCATAAGAAACAGAATAAGTAGTATAACCAATAAAGTAACGATGGAAATACCAACCCTTTTTAATATATACTTTTTCACGTAAACTCCAATCTGTGATTTAAACCAGCGTAACCTTATACATAATATGTATTTATAAGGTAAAAGCCTGTTTAAGCACCATATCTTCTTGATCATTTGTATAAATAAATAATACTTATCCAATCCTGTATAAATTTAATGATTCACACTAGTTTAATTGAGCTGTATGCAAAGCATCAAGCAAATGAAGATTAACTAGCTTACATGAGCTGATTACAGGAGTCAAACATATGAATTATGCAAATTATAAGATAATTAATTCACAATAAGCACATAAGTGACGCCAAAATAGATGAAGATTCACCTCTGGCGTCACAATGTATTTAGGATATAGAATTTAGAGTCTGGTTTGTAGCTTGGATTCTTGGCAATTAGTTCTTGGTTGTATTTTTGAAGATACGGTTAATACCTACGGAGTGGAATTCAATGCCAGAAACACTGGATTTAATCATAACCGCATCACCTTTTTGGTATACAGGGAAGATAACTGCATTATCCATCACAATAGTTTCTGCTTTCTTTAATGCATCCCAACGAGCGGCTATATCAAGTGCTAGGTCACCTTTCTTAGCAGAATCAATGATTCCATCATATTCGGAGTTGGACCAGAAACCATAATTATTAGGGCTTTTAGTAGTCCACATATCTAAATATGTCATAGGATCAGCATAATCAGGTCCCCAACGAGTAAGACCAAGTTCAAAGTCGCCTTCCTGCATTCTTTCTACACGATTTTTCTTAGGCATGGTTTGAATATCAATTGTTATGCCAGGAAGTGTAGTCTGAATTTCTGCTTGGATGAACTGAGCTACATTCATGGCAGATTCAGTATCTTCAACAATCATGGTGTATTTTAATTCGCTAATACCAAGTTCAGATTTAGCGGCATCCCAATATTTCAATGCTTCTGCTTTATTTGTTGCTAGGAATGTGCCGGTTGTTTCACGGAAGTCTTTTCCATCAGGACCAGTTGCAAGTAAAGTTGGTACTGCAAAGTCTGCAACGATGGAGCCATCTTTTAGAATATTATTAACAATTGCTGATTTATCATAGGCAAGAGCTAAAGCTTTACGAAGATTTAAGTTCTCAAGGCCAGCAATTTTTTGATTTGGTGAAATATACCACAAGTATCCAGCCATAATATTGTGGAATTCAGGGTCAGCCTGAAATTGTTCAATTTGCTCACCAGATAACGTAACTACATCTAAATCACCATTTTGGTAGGATAACATAGCAGTCTGAGAATCTTTAATAACCTGATATTTTATACCGTCAAGGGCCACTTTATCAGCATCCCAATATGTAGAACTTTTCGCTAAAGTGATAGTTGTAGCTGCTGGTTCATAAGCTGTAACAACAAAAGGACCATTGCTTAAAATTGTCTCAGGAGAAGTTCCGAAGTTATCTCCTGCTGCAGTAAAGAATGCTTCATTTACTGGTAAGAAAGATGGAAATGCCATTAAGGATTCAAAGAATGGAACAGGTACATCTAATTGAACGACTAAGGTCTTGTCATCAGGAGCACTTACACCTAATTCTTCTAACCCAAGTTCTCCGGAAGTAACAGCAACTGCATTTTTAACACCTGCAATTTCCATAATAAAAGCATATTCGCTAGCTACTGCAGGATCAACTAAACGTCTCCAAGCAAATACGAAGTCATTAGAAGTTACGGGAGTTCCATTAGACCATTTAGCATCACGGATTTTGAACGTGTAGGTTAAACCATCTTCACTTTTGTCAACGCTCTCTGCCATTGCATTAATAGGGGTACCAGAAGCATCAACGGAATATAAACCTTCTGTTACGTCTGAGATTGCTTCAAAGGATGTACCGTCTGTTGCAATCTGTGGATCCATAGAAGCAATTTCAACGTCAAAATGAACATTTAAAATATTGCCTCCAGCTGACTCTGTAGGTGCAGTAGTTGTTTCACCCTCTGTTGTACTAGGAGCATCTGCCTGATCAGCAGTAGTATCTTTACTTTTACTGCCACAAGCAGTTAAAGTAAATACTAATAGTACAGAAAAAATAATTGCTGTTAATTTCTTAGATCTTTTCAAAGTTCTCTCCTCCTTATATTTCTTACATCAGACAGAATAATGTTGAAAAAAGTCGCATAAAAGCAGTAACTTTTTTGCGACTCCGATGTCTAGTAAGAATATTATGAGCTAATTATAGTATATTATTAACATTTGTCAACTACTTTTTTAAAGTATTGAACAGTTAAATGATTAGCGTGATAAAGTATTTCTATATTATGTAAAGTATATATGGTTATGTTAACTAAAACTCTTATTCAGTAATTGCTATTTGGGGTTTATACATAAAATATGTGTAATACAAGATTGGGAATAATGAATATGCCGGTAGAAAAAATTAAAAAAGGAACCTGCAAAATGATCAGCCAACTTTGCAGGTTCTCTCTAATTAAATGCAATACGAGATCAGAATTAGAAAATAATTTGTTAAAAAATTCAATAAAAAGATATTAAATAAAGTCATTAAATAAATTCAATAAATATTTCAACAAATAAATTCAATAATAAATTCAACAATAAATAGATTCAATAAATAGATTCAATAAATAAATTCAATAAATAGATTCAATAAATAACTTCAATAAATAACTTCAATAAATAAATTCAAAATATAAATTTAAAATATAAAATCATTATATAAAATAGAAATATAAATTCAATAAATACATTCCTCTTAAAATAATTATATCTATTTAAAGACCCATCATATTAATGATATCAACAAGGAAGAATAATTAATTTATACTTCTCTTAACATAACTAGTGTGGAGTATTTCATGAGCCTTATGACTGCCTGGCTTACCAAAGAATGTATCATAAACTTCCTTAATAGCAGGA
>DALYNO010000417.1:0-3873 GCA_031975295.1 Anaerocolumna sp.
CATAACTGGACGAGTACATGCAACCTGTCCTCCAAGAAGTTCTGCTAATTCTTCAAGCATAGCAATATCTTCTTCTTTTTTTATTCCTCTGCCAGCTACAACTAAAACTTCAGAAGCTTCAATATATTGAACTTTTTCTTTTGCAATAATATTTAGAACTTCAACTTTACTGTTTAGTTCCTCATCAGCTATCGTACATAAAACAACTTCACCATTTTTTTCTGCATTACGCACTGGGGTATCCATAACTTTATATCTTACTGTAGCCATTTGCGGTCTATGGTTAGGTGTTAAAATTTGAGCCATAATATTACCGCCAAAGGCTGGACGAATCTGTACCAGATCTGTATTTTCATTTATATCAAGTACTGTACAATCAGCTGTAAGACCTGTCTTTAATCTGGCTGAAAGCCTTGGTGCAAGCTGTCTGCCTACTGATGTAGCACCTACCAGAATGGCGGTTGGTTTGATATTTAAAACAAAATCTTCAAATGCTCTTGTATAAGGTTCCATTTTAAAGCGATCTAACTTCTTATGATCATAAACAAATACTTTATCCACACCATAATGAAGAAGTTCTTCACATGCTGTTTGTATATCATGGCCTAACATTACAGCATATACTGGATGACCAATCTTATCAGCTAACTCTCTTGCTTTGCCTATTAATTCATAAGTTACTGGATGTATCACACCATCTATATGATCAACGTATACTGCAATACCTTTCCACTCTTCCTTATTAACAGAAGCAACTGCTTCTTCTACATATTCAATGGCACCTTTAGGTCCTTTTTTCACACAGAGCTTACACATCTTACAGGCTGCATTTATTATAAGCTCATTATTTTTTTCTTCAATTGCTCCAAAGGGACATATGCTTATTAATTCATTAATATTGCCCACTTTACTTTGATCCACTACTAATTTTCCCATGCTAGACTCCTATCTGTGTTTATTACATACACCCCTATGCAAATTTAAGTTCCTTTAATTTTTCCATTAATTTATCGCTAAGTTCGCTTCCGTTTCCATTCCATACTTCCCTGTGGTTATTCGAAGCTGGTGGGAAGATTCTTTCTACTTGAGTAGGGGAACCGTTAAGTCCATAATGAAGTTCATCTTGATCTTCAAGATCTTTTAGTGTCAGGACCTTAATAACCTTATCTTTTGTTTCGATTTTTCTAATGTAAGATGGTAGTCTTGGCATAAAGATATCTTTGTCTACCGTAAGAAGACAAGGTAGCTGAATTTTAACTACTTCAATATCATCCGTCATATCCATTTCTACGGTTAATGTATCTTCTTTGATTTCAATTAACTTAGAAACATTTGAAACACAGGGTATATCCAGCCATTCAGACACTTCAGGTCCAACCTGTGCAGTATCACCATCTGTTGTTTGCTTTCCGCATAGTATGATATCAAAATCACCTATTTTTTTCATTCCCTGGGCAAGGGTATAACTGGTGGCTAAAACATCTGCTCCACCAAACTTACGATCAGATATTAACACTCCTTCATCTACACCCATAGCAAAGGCTTCTTTAATAACCTTTTCAGATTGGCCAGGACCCATGGTAATGGCTGTAATGGTTCCTCCTAATTCTTCTTTTAATCGTAGTGCTGTTTCCAGCGCGTATAAATCATAAGGATTCATTTTTGATTCTACACCATTTCTTTTTAATACTCCTGTAACCGGATCAACTTCCACTTTATTACTGTCGGGTACTTGTTTAATACATACTAAGATATTCATTGTTGCTCCTATCTGCGTGCCTTAGCACACGTCTCTTAATTTTTTATGAGTAAGTTATACTCTTTTTGACTCCTTAATTTGTATAAATATTAACCTAAATACCATGAACCAAGTAAAGTGGTGATTCCAACAATTACCAGAAATAAAACATAGTATTTTATAGTTCCTTTTAAAAGTACACTTTCCTTACCTTGTAAATTAACCGCTGCAACTGCAATAGCGATACTCTGAGGTGAAATCATTTTGGCAGTGATTGCTCCTGCTGTATTGGAAGCTGTTATCCATGCTTGATTTAAAGCAAGTGCATTCGAGGTTTCAGCTTGTAAGCCACCAAATAATACACTAGCAGAGGTTCCGCTGCCGGTTACAAATGTACCGATAGAGCCAAGGAAAGGCGCAAATAATGGGTAAAATGAACCTGTATACGTTACAAACACCAAAGAAATTGATGCAATCATACCACTATAACCCATTAATTTGGCAGTTGCCATTATGGATACAATTGTTACAACTGTCTTAGACATCTGGACACAAGTATTTTTCAAAATAATAAGCATTTCTTTCAAGGAAGCTCCCTGTATCTTACCACCAATAAGAGCAGCAAGAATAATCCAAAATCCAGGTGTTGTTAACCAGGCAAATACATAAGGTGCTGCCCCTTCTCCATTGTAAATAGGAACCGAGGTTTTTACTAATGCCAAAAGTTCATTCAGTGGAGCAATTAATTTTGATGTGGCTAATAAGAAAACAAAGATAAGTATGAAGGGAATAAATGCAGTCACTGCTTCTTTTCCAGTCACCTTTTCATTTTCAGTTTTTCTTTCCAGACAGTACTCTTTATCAATCTCTTTTTTACCAAATACTTTAGCTGCCAAAACAGTTGCAAGCATGGAGCATACAGAACCAATAACAACAGGTAATTCAGCACCAAGGAATTTAGCAACAATAAACTCTGGAATTAAGAAAGATAAACCAGATATTAAAGTGATAGCAAAAATACCTTTTAATGATTTTTTTGATTTGCCAGTTAAAAAAACGAGAACGAAAGGTGTAAGTATAATTAGAATTGCCAGTAAAATAACTGTGTTTGTAGATAACTGAAATACGTCAAGACCAGTAATTTTAGCCAATGTGGTGGTTGGTATACCAATTGAACCAAAAGCTGTTGGTGTAGCATTTGCTATAAGACAGACAATTGCTGCAAAGACAGGGTCAAATCCTAACCCCCATAACATACTAGCTGGTATGGCAACTGCAGTTCCAAATCCTGCCATACCTTCCATGAAGCCCCCAAAGCCCCATGCGATAATTAAAACAAGAACTCTTTTGTCATTTGTAACATTAGCAAGGAGTTTTTTAATAACTTCCATCTTACCAGTTGCTACACATACATTGTAGGTAAATATTGCGGCTATGATTACTATAATAATCGGCCAGAGTGCTAATGCAGTACCTTCAAGAACTGCTGTTACACTGTTAAGCAATGGCATTTTAAATACAAATACTGCTAAAATATAAGCTATCCCCAATGCAATTACACATGCCTTAAAGCCCGGAATCTTTAAGACTGTTAAAGCTACTATTAACCAAATGATAGGTAATAATGCTAAAACAAAAGCTAACATCATGTTCATACCTTCTCCCGTCTGCGTGTTCTACACGCAACAAATAAGGTTTCTCCTTATTTGTGTTTCGTAATCCCCAATTTACTAGACCTTGATTGGTAGTACCAATTTTTATGTTAAAAAAGGGGATGCTGCAAAATTGTGAGTTTTGTAGCACCCCATTACTACCAAGGTAAATTGGTAGTACCACTTTTGTAATTTTATTATATCCAGCATTGGTTGACTTGTCAACGAACGTCATTTTTTTAACAAATGATTTGTGTATTTTTACTTTTTAGTGTATTATTTCACTAATGAGGAGCTAACTTTCTCAAGTTTTTCGTCAATTATACCAAAATGTTTGTTAATTGATTCATAAGCCAACTTTTTATCCCTTTTTATTAAGCTTTCGACCATTCCATAATGTGCATCACTAAGTACTTCTTTACCTTCTTCAGAACTTTGGATTTCACGTCTAAAATCTACTATAAACCTATCTAGAATTTCAGA
>DALYNO010000418.1:0-3860 GCA_031975295.1 Anaerocolumna sp.
CCAAATTCATTAAAGAAACATGTGCTTCCATAATATTAAGCAAGTCTACTATTTGAGAGCCTTCTTTGATATAAACAACATAGTATTTTTTTCTTTGCACTATTTTTGCATCCATACCAAAACTATTAATAATATTTTGTAACTGTAATGCCTTACCTTCACAAGGTGCTACAATTTCAAAATGATAGGTTATCTCCGGATCACTAATGGAGCCGGAGGCTAAAAAAGCACCTCTGATAAAGCTTCGTTTGCAACAAGCATTTTGAATTACCAAATTACTTGTAATTGATAAGTTCTCACCTATTTCCTGATAATCATCAATTAATTTTGTAGCTTTTAGTATTTTAATGGTATCCTCATGTTCTGTTATACTTAAGGTATACATTTTGCTCATTTTTAAGTAAGCGTTTTGTCTAATAGAAATTTCTGTATTTATATTAAATGTTTTCTTGATTAATGTAAAGTACTTTCTTGCGACAGTTATATTTTCTGTATGTATTTTTAAAATATACCTGTTTTGTTCAGTAATCAAAATACGTCCACACAAACTTATAACTGCTGCAGTTTCAGCAATGAGACAATGCCTTGCAGAACTTATCTGTCTGGATAACTCATCTTTAACCTCTTTGGAAAATGACATATCTTCACCCTCTATTTTTTAGCGTCCTTATCAATATCCCTGTGTTCAACCTTTAGTCCATATTCCATTGAACTGATTCGGTTTCCAAGTTCGTTAGCAAGAGTAACTGAACGATGTTTTCCTCCAGTACAGCCTATGCTGATAACAATCTGATTTTTACCCTCTGTAATATAGTTGGGAATGAGAAACCGAATCATATCCTCTAACTTATTAAGAAAGGTTACTGCATTATCTGATTTCATTACAAAATCTCTAACTGGCTGGTCATTACCTGTCTGAGGTTTTAAGACCGCATCGTAAAAAGGGTTAGGTAAAAATCTAACATCGAATACCAAGTCTGAATCCATAGGTATACCATATTTAAATCCAAAAGATAAAATGGTTATAAAAAAGTTACTATATTTTTGATTCATAATATAGATTTTATCTATTTGATTTTTAAGTTCCCTGATTAAAAGCTGACTGGTGTCAATTAATACATCTGCTTTCCTTTTTATAAACTCTAACTTTTCCCTTTCCGTCTCAATTCCTTGCTCTATTCTCCCATTTCCGCTTAAGGGATGAGAGCGTCTCGTCTCTTTATATCTCTTTAACAAGACTTCATTGCTGGCATCCAGATATAATATTTCGTAACTGTACTTTTCATCTGTTAACTGTTCCAAAACCTGATCTAATTCTTCTAAGGCCTGTCCGCTTCTTATATCAACTCCCAGCGCAACTTTATCAAATTTTTCCGCACCGTTAAATGTTAACCTGACAAACTTATGGATGAGTTGTATGGGCAGATTATCAACACAAAAATAACCCGCATCTTCAAGCATTTTTAGAGCTGAACTCTTACCTGCCCCGGACATTCCCGTTACAATAACTAGTCTCACCGTATCCTCACAATCTGTTAGAAGTCCCCTAGCAACTTCACTTCAGGTTCTAACACAACTCCAAATTTATCATTCACAACCTTTATTACATTTGCAATCAAAGTTCTTACTTCTCTGGCTGTAGCATTTCCAGTATTTATTACAAAGCCACAATGTTTTATAGAAACTTGCGCACTTCCAACCTGATAACCTCGAAGACCTGCATCCATAATAAGTTTTCCTGCAAAATAACCTTCAGGACGTTTAAAAGTACTTCCTGCACTAGGGTATTCAAGAGGCTGTTTATCACGTCTTCGCTCATTTAAATCATTCATTTTGGCCTGAATCTCTTCCCTATTCCCAGACTCGAATTCAAATGTAGCTTCCAGTACGATGAAATGTTCTTCCTGAATAATACTCTTTCGGTAACCAAGCTTTAATTCTTCTTTGTTTAGCCTTATTACATTTCCCATGGTGTCCAGTACTGTTGCACCGGTTATAACCTGGCTAATTTCACCACCATAAGCTCCCGCATTCATAGTAACCGCACCACCTAATGTACCAGGTATTCCTGATGCAAATTCAAAGCCTGAAAGTGACTTAATAGCTACTTCTGCTGAAAGTTTGGAGAGCATTACACCTGCAAGGGCAGTAACTCTGTTTCCATCGAAGGTGATAGTCCCAAAATCTCTTTCCAGTTTAATGATGACACCTCTAAAACCTTCATCACTGACCAAAAGATTGCTGCCATTACCCATGACAAAATAAAGCAGTTTTTCCTTTATACAAAGCTTTACAGTACTTACTATCTGTTCTACGCTTTCGGGAAGGACTAAGTAATCTGCCGGTCCTCCAATTTTAAAGGTTGTATGATTCGCAAGAGGTTCTTCTATCCGTATTTGATCTTGCCTTAATATGTTTTGTAACTCTTGATAAAACACCTCATTCATAAAAACACCATTGCTTTCTTGGACACTGCTCCAGCATATTTAGCAGCTCCTTGTTTGTAAATATTTATAATATATTATGCGAGTTTAATAAATGTATTCATTTTGAATGAAAACCACATATTATTTTCCAATAATTAACTTAGCACTGCCATAGATACCCGCATCATTACCAAGAGTAGCTAATTTGAATTCCTTACCCTTTAACGCAAGCATTACATATTGGTCATAGTATTTTTTAATTACATCCGTAAGTATCGTTCCTGCTTTGGATACTCCTCCGCCAATAACAAAAGCTTGAGGATCCACCACAGCTGCTACATGTGATAGTGCAACGCCTAGGTATTTTCCTAATTGTTCTACACATCTTATAGCCAAATCATCTCCTTCTTTAGCCAAATCAAAAATACATTTGGCAGATAAATATTGCATATCTCTTAACTTAGAAGGCTCATTTGAACTACTTAATAGACGTTTTGCTTCTTTTACAATTCCCGTTGCAGATGCAAATTGTTCCAGGCAACCATGCTTTCCACAACCGCAAGTATCAACTTCATCATGGCTTACTAAAATATGTCCTATTTCGCCAGCTGCTCCATTACTTCCTGTAAGAATTTCCCCATCAAGAATTACGCCTCCACCAACTCCAGTACCAAGCGTAACCATAATCATGTTTTTATTACCTTTTCCGCCACCTTGCCACATTTCGCCTAAAGCTGCAACATTAGCATCATTTCCAACCTTGGTTTTAAAACCTGTTAAATTCTCCATTTTTTCTGAAACATTAAATATACCCCAGCCTAAATTAACACATTGTAAAACAGTTCCATCCTCTGTTACAGGGCCTGGAACACCAATTCCAATACCTATTACGCTACTGGGTTCAATATTGTATTCGACTAATTTTGACTGAATAGATTTGGAAACATCATCAAGAATATACATACCATCATTTTCTTTTCTGGTAGGTATTTCCCAATTATCCATTAGGTTACCACTTTCTGTAAAGATTCCTAATTTAACGGAAGTTCCGCCAATATCAATTCCAAAACATATTTTTTCCATTTTAAATCCCATTACAACACAACGGTTTTGTTGTGCTATTGCCACAAAATATAAAAAACTTTATGGCATTCCTTTCTGTGTTTAAATTTTGTTTGGTTTATTGCGAGTCTATATCCACTCATAAATCATCCTATTTATGTTGGATTACTCAGTTATTTATCTCGTTTATAAAATCAATCTTCTTCAGGTTTAGATTTCTTCATCAGATTGTTAGTAACACGGTTATATAGTTCCTGTGCTGCATTATAGCCCATCTTCTTTTGTCTGTAATTAACTGCAGCAGACTCACATATAATTGCAAGATTTCTGCCTGGTCTGATAGGTATTGAGTGGCACACAACTTTATTACCC
>DALYNO010000419.1:0-3858 GCA_031975295.1 Anaerocolumna sp.
ATATCTCCCATAACATTAGATTTACCTCAAATAATTTAGATAATTCATAGGATTGGTAAAGTACTATTAAATCACATATAGACTCTACTATTTCACTATTTAGTGGTAAAATAATATGTTTAGGAAGAGAAATATAGTATTTATAATCTTTAAGGCCCAGATATTGATATTCTTTATAAGTCTGTTTTAGTTCCAAAGGTTTGAAATCCACTCCTGGTTCCTGCGCATAAAAATGAATATAATACCACTTAGTACCTGGTTCAAAAGGTTTCACGCCCCAATGATGTGTATTGGCTTTTAAGAAAAATAAGCTACCTTGTTTCAGTATATAAGGAATACCCTCTTCTATAATTTCCATACTTCCGCTTAAGATATAGATAAGTACGTGAAAATCCGCAACTCTGTCGACATGTATCATAGTATTCTGTGCTTCATTATATGCTGCTATTCCCACTAAAGGCATAGTTTCACAGGGGATTTTACAGATTGGAATATTATTTTCATTCATTTTTATACCTCGTTTACTCTTTGTACATAGCATTTATAATCAGGTCTTTTTTTGTTATTAACAGTCTTCATTCATATTTCCAGCATTTCTGTTATCAGTAGTATACCATAAGTAGCCAATCCCATAAATCAAAAACACAGAACCATCACATAAGAAGATATCCCCCTGTGTGAGCTATCTTTACAGACCCTTTTTATTTAATTTAAGACCTATACTTATAATATACCCAAAACAAATAATGAAGTTCATACCTATAAATACATAGGATGCTTTATTATTTAAGATAATTGCAATAACAATATTTATCAGAACAATCATTAGTAATATAACTGATTTAACTTTTTCTTTGCTTGCATCACAGAGAAATTCCAGTATTCCCATGATTATGCAGAGAAATACAAATATAGCAAGTTGGATGGATACCATAGTGTACCTCATTCTTTTTTGTATTATCATATGTTTCACTATTCTGTTTCATAACATAGTGCACCTGTAAACACAAAAAGATATTGAAAGTATAATCCGAACTTTCAATATCTTATCTATAATAAATCTATATTTTCTATATAAACATATGCCTTGGCAAATCATATCACAGGATAACTTATGGACAATTATTGCTTTTCAAACCATGGTAATCTGCTTAATGGTACCTCAAGGATTTGAACACAGGGTCCTTCCACTAGACTTTTGTCATCCCCCTTCCATATACCCTCTGGGAAGATAACGCTTTTTGTGACAGCACCTTTTTCAATTACTGGTGCAACTAAGATTTCATTGCCAAGCATAAACTGCGTATTGACCTTCTCATATCCATTACCTGGGAACACATATTCCATATGTCTTATAATTGGCTCACCTGTTTGAGATGCTTCTTTGGCCAATCTTAAGATTCTTTCACCAAAGCTTACGTGGAGGGTTGCCATATCCACACATAGCTTTCTGTGAGTTTCATCAAGTACTCTCCATGGTGCAACAGAGAACTGCATCATAGGAAACAGAGCCGCGCATTGAGCATTACGGACAATTAACTCCATATCAAGATTTTCACCATTAGAGAGGAAATTCGAATATTCCCCTCCCCCAATCATATCAGGACAAGTAAAAGCAAAGCCAAGAATCCCCTGGGTAAGGCCATTGGGAATAAGACTGCCAAGCCCAGCATCAAGTTCCCAACTGTGTTTTTTATCACTTAATCTCTGAGCTAACCCCCTGCCACCCATCTTCCAACAGGCACGATATTCATTCAGAGCATAATCGCAACCAAGCTTCGCCCAAAGTTCTGAATACTCCAAGCCATTGATAGGTTTACTGCATAGAAAGTTATCTCTAAATTGATCCAAATCGCCTGCATCAAATTTAAATCCATCTACACCATACTCCTCCATTAGATCATTAAGCTGATACTTAAACCAGTTTATAGCCTTTTCGTTCGTGAGATCAATCATTTCACTATATCCATTCCACCACTTGGCTAATGCAGTATTTCCCTCTGTTGTTTTAACAAGATAATCCTCTTTTTCAAGGTATCTTCCCGTAAGGCTATCGGCACTTACCAGATTACATACCCATAACATAACTTTAAAACCCATGTTATGTAAAATCTCTATCATGGTTTTAGGCTCTGGAAAACGACCTGGGTGAAAACTCCATACTCCATAATCTTCCTGCCAATTATCATCTATGATAAGAACCCCCGGCGGCATACCATTATCAATGATATCTTTGGCATATCTAAGGACTTTTTCCTGAGTAGGTTCGTACATCATCTCAATCCAGGTATTATACTGAGGTGCTGTAAACATGAAGGAATCCGGATACTTGCCATCTGCTGGAAGATACTTACCCATCCCATGTAGAAAAGCGCCCCTTAAAGTCTTATGTCCTTCACTGCATATAATTTCTTCTCTACCACGAACCATAAGTTCACTTTTATGAAAACTATAGGAAAATGGTGCTTCACTCCAAATATAGCGCCCTTTTGAAGACAACAACAAAGGCGTACTCTGATTACCCAATTGTTCCTTACTTAAGTCTCTGGTATAGGTCTCTTTTGCTACAGGCATATAAATACCATCCTGTACAAGACCTCCCCACCAATATTCGTCTTGCAGAAGTTCAAGGTTTATCTTATTCATATAATCATCTCCTAGTAATTATGATATAGCTGTTAAAGTGAAATGTTAAATTATATCTAATATTGCGTTCTTATAGATTACTTCTCTAATTGTTAGCAATACTCTGGAATATTACTAATACCTGTTATATAATGATTTTATCACGGTGTTCTTAAGGAAACAACGGTAACATAATGCGTATGGAGGGTAATATATTGCTAGAAATTAATAAGAATTATATGCACAAAACCTTTGGATATCGATACATCATAGGTCCACAGTCACCACCTGTACAACTTCATTCCCTTGGATGGCAAATACAAAAATCCTCTTCCTATTACTTTGATGGAATGAAAAGACCAGAAGAGGCTGGTAACTGTATCTTTCAATATACATTATCCGGTTCAGGTCTATTAGAGATAGAGGG
The DNA here is from genome assembly GCA_031975295.1 of Anaerocolumna sp. GTDB lineage: Bacteria > Bacillota > Clostridia > Lachnospirales > Lachnospiraceae > Anaerocolumna. The sequence continues at coordinate 3,053 of DALYNO010000419.1, forward strand.
AGAACTACACATTTTAAAAGAAGGAGATGCCTTCCTAACAGTTCTTCCAAGTAATCATCGTTATTATTTACCTGAAGAAAGTAAAGAATGGGAATTCCTATTTATTACGTTAAATGGAAACTTGGCAGAGGAAGAATGGGCTAAACTTAAAAGAATGTATGGAAATGTAATCAGACTTCATAAAGAAGAGGACCTAATAAAGTACTTATTTGATGTATATTGGTCTGCAGCCAATGAAGAAATAAAAGATGGCTATCAAACTTCAACTATAGCGTATGAGGTTATTATGAAATTAAACAAAAGCCTAAGTCTATCAAAGTCGGAGTTTTCAAAGAATAGTTCTATGGACCAGGCTGTTCTTTTTATGAAACAGAATTTTCAGAAAGAAATCAGTCTTTCGGACATAGCTAATCATATACAAATGTCTAAATATCATTTTAATCATAGCTTTATAAAAGCAGTGGGCATTACACCCTGGAACTACCTTACAAAAATTAGAATTGAGTATTCTATTAAACTTTTAGTAACAACGGATTATACACTGGATAAAATTTCTCATTTGGTGGGTTATACTAGTGCTAATTACTATAATAAAGTTTTTCATAAATATGTAGGAACATCTCCTGGGAAATTAAGAGAAAAATATAGCAATGTAAATGGATATACCCTTAATATATAGTTATCTGCGAGCCAAAAGGTCCTGTTTTTCATACAAGAATGAAACACATGACCTTTTACTCTGAACTATAAGATGAGTTGCCCGACAAATGCCCTATTATATAAATTTTCATTGGCAATTTGTACAA
>DALYNO010000420.1:0-1501 GCA_031975295.1 Anaerocolumna sp.
TTAGCATACTTTTCGTGCTGTTTTCCACACGTTTTTTTTCCAAGGACTTATCTTTCATTATTGATTGAGATGATTGCTTCCCTTTATGAATAACCTGGGGAAGATCTATGATGGCAGCTTTTAAATGTACTTTAGAAAGATAAACCATTAAATTAATTTCTTCCCAATATAGAAAAGTCTTGGGATATAGTTGCTCATAGTATTTAAAGAATTCTGGTGTTAAAAAAAACGCACATCCCTGCAGATTATATTTTTTATCATTCCAGTCTATATTTATATAGTTTTCCTTAGCAGCTGGGATTACTTTTCTTCTGCGGCGAAATATTTTATATAATCTATCTATGCCAGGAATATAGGTGCACCATATATATAGTAATTGAATGATCGTACTAATAATTTTTACATAGATATGATTGGTTGAAACAGAGATAGGTTGTGGTTTTCCATTACTATCATATACCGGGGGAGATATAGCACCAACTCCCTTGGTTTGTAATGTTAATGCAGACTCAAATAAGTCCTCAGTAAATGTAACATCACTGTTACATACAAAAATGTATTCTGCTTTAAAATATTTTCTGGCATAATTTATACCATAATTATTACCCATTGCAAAGCCAGCATTTTTCTCAAGTTTTAAGAAAGTAATATGCGTTATATCTTTGAAAGTTTCTTTTAAAATGTCATAAGCGTTATTATCAGATCCATTATCAACTACGATAATTTCATACCCTTCCCCTCTTTGATTTAAGGCGCAGTTTATGCAGGCTTGCGTTTCCTGATAGTTCATATAATTCAAAATTACTATAGCCATTTTACATTTCATAGTTTACCTCCATGTGCTGAGAACGGGTGCTTGCATAGACTTTCAGTATGCAAACCTAAGTGTGAGATATCACACACTTACCTGCCAATCCTTATTATTTTTTTAGTGAAAGATAAAAATAAACTCTTTTCATAACTATTTAATGCAAAAAGCCACATTGACACGAAATAAATAACTATAACCATGATTCCTTGAACCAATAAAAGTACCCAGCTGCCTGAGGGGAATACAGTTGATAGTAAGCTGGCACAAAGCAGGGAGAATAAAAATGCCCCGCCTAGTTTTTTAAAGCACTGGATAAAGAAACTCTTCACATCAATATTTAGTGACTTCTGATATATGATATTCATGGCAATAGTCCTAAACATATAAGAAATACAAATAGAAAGTGCTGCTCCTATTTCCCCTATCTTCTTAATGAGTAAGGATGAAAGTAGGATATTGACAATGGCCATACCTACGTATACCAATGATTGTAGTCTCACTTTATTCATTGCTACAACGGTAATGCTGGCTATATGCTGAGGAAGTTCAATAAGACTTGGCAGTACCAGGAGTACTGCACAGTAGTAAGCATTTTTAAAGCTGTCATCTAACCACAGCCCAATAAAATTCTTGCCAAGAGACATAAAACCAACAAATATTAGACCAATGATGACAAACTGTATCCTGCCT
>DALYNO010000420.1:1511-3854 GCA_031975295.1 Anaerocolumna sp.
TACCATCAAGTCAAATAGATTAGAATTACTATCCTCATTACTCACAATCCTTGATACCCTAGGCAGAAACATGCCGTTAATACCAGAAGCAAATGTATAAACAAACCCTTCTATTGTAGCTGCTGTACCAAATATGGCTATACTGGCAGAGCCTGCTAAAATACCTAAAATAGAAGGCATAATATTAAATATTAATCTTTGAGAAATGGTTATAACTGTAGACCAGACTGAAAATGCTAAGATTTCTTTTAACATTGCTCTAGATTTATATAAGAAATTAACTTTCACAGGCGTAATTCGTTTTATTGCCACCAATTTTATAAGGATTGTAATGAATCCTGTAACTGCATTGATGGTAACCAAGGTGAAGATCCCATATCCCATGCTAAGTGCCACAATGATCAGTACAAGACTTAATACCCGATTAAATAAATCACTGCCTTTTAAGAATACAAACTTTTCATAAGAGGTTAAAATACTGCTTAAGGTGACAAATGGGAAAGATAACACACTAAAACCAGCCGTTATCACATAAATACCTTTTAGAGTTTCTATTTCAACAGGGGTTAGTTCTTTGTATAAAATACCGATGCAAAGATATGCCACCACCAATGCAGCAGCAATAATAAGATCTAGCACAACATATAATTTATAGGCAATACCAAGTACATTGTTTACACTTACTTGATCCTCTTTGGAATTATATTTGGAGATAAATCTGGTTAATGCGGCACTTAATCCAAAGTCCATAACAAATAAACTGATTAAAGATATGGAGAGCGTATATAATCCGTAGTTAGCTTGCCCAATGCTCTTAATCATCCATGGCGTGTAAATAAGTCCGGAAGCTATGTTTACAAAGATACCCACATAGGCTATCAGGGCACCTAATTTAATTTGCTTGTAACTGTTCACTTCACTTTGTTTACTCATTGACTACTCCTGTTATCCCAATTCATTCTCTTTCATTTACCAAATACTTTCTTATATAAACTTTCTTTAAGCCCTTTAAAATCCTTATTTTTAATCCTTAGCAGAATACTCTCAACTTTTCGATAAAACCGAACAAATGGATGACCTTTTGCCATAATCCGATAGATGCGATTTCTAAACTCCACGTCATCTATGACGTAGGGAGGATGTTTTAGAGGAAATGCTATTTCGTATGTTTCCATATTAAAAATTCTTCTAATACCCTTTGGAAGCATGGAAATATTAGATACTGAGTGAGTGGAATTAGCCGTAATTCCTATATTTGAAATTAAATTTTTTGCTGAAACAATATTCAGTCTGTGATTTAAGTGCATACTGGTGCTTAGAATGGATTCATAGTATGCTTTCCCAATATTCTTATGTAACTTCAGATTGTTAATATGCTGAGTTGAATTTATAAACATATCCATATAACCAGACATTTGCTTTAAGTTAAATTTATCTTCCAGAATTTTATAAGACTCATCCCAGGTATCTATCACTCTCTTCCAGGATGCCCATCCGCATATAGACCCCGATGTGGTAAAAATGTAATCATAGGGCGTATAGTCACAAATCCCAACATTGTTCATTCCACAAATCATATTAATGCGTTCATCCTCTTTATACCGCTCCAATAGTTCTTTACAAAAAGGAAAGAAACTTTGAGAAGGTACATCATCATCTTCTAGTACAATTCCCATTTCTTCTGTTTCAAACATCCATTTCTGTGCCAGATACTCAGAAGGATCACATCCTACATTTTCACTCTGAAAATAAGTATGTATCTCACAATTCCAATCCACTTCAAAAGCAATTCTTCTACACTGTTGTATACCAGCTAAGTCTTCCGTATTATTCTTTCTAGGACCATCTTGATATAAGTATAGTTTAGAGGGCCTAGCAATCCTTACTTGATGAAATACCTGTGCAAATTGTTCCGGTCTTGCAAAGAATATTATAAGAACCGGAATATCAATACCATAATCCTGCAAATTACACCTCATTTCTTCGCTACCTCTTAGCGTTAAGAGTTATGTTTACTCTTTGATATAACCTTTCTAAGAGGTAGGGTCAAATATTACTTACCATAGAGTTACATTTTATTAACTTATCTTATATAAAATATAAGGAAGTAAATTACCATTTCTAAAAAGACGATACATAAAGAAGAGCCCAAAGAATACTAAGGATGCTAAAACAAGTATTTTTCTTGTAATGATATCCTTATCTCTCTCTAATTTAATAGATAAAATTTTATCTAATAGAATGATGGACGCATAGAGATAATAGTAAGAAGGTCTTTCTACTGTTCTTGTAAACAATCTGAATATCCAAAGAGCAAGAACAGTGAAGTGTAAATTAATGAAT
>DALYNO010000421.1:0-3846 GCA_031975295.1 Anaerocolumna sp.
CAGGGGTAACAGCAATAGATAGTAATACTCTTTGTAACTCACCGCCAGATAAGTCACAAACCGCTTTGTCTATTAAATCCTGGGCCTCAAATATTTTTAGCTGCTCTTTTATTTTATCATACAATTTTTTTCTTTTGGTTAAGAATACTGGAATATTACTGATATAAGATGCAAATAAATCATATACACTTGTAGGTGTATTTTTCGCTATATTTAAATTTTGGGGCACATATCCTATTTTTAAATCACCAAATTCATTATTTCTGATATCTCTAAAGGAAATACTCCCTTCATGTTTCATCTCGCCTAGAATAGCTTTTATTAACGTAGATTTACCAGCACCATTTCTTCCTATAACTGCTGTGAGTTCTTTACAATGTATGTGAAGATTTATATCTTCCAAAATAGTTTGATTACCAACCTTCACTCCAATATGTTCCGTTCGTATACAATGTAAACCACATTCCTGATTAACCGGTTTCGTGACTGAAAAAGCCTTCATACGCCCTTTTGAGGTCATTCCATTTGGTGTATTCTTATTTTGTTTAAAAGATCTCATAACCTGTACACCTTCTCTTTTATTTACTTTCACTAAAAGCTTCTTTCACGACTTTAAGATTATTTTTCATACCATTTATATAGGCATTTTTGTCCATATTTCCTGTAACCAATGAATCAATTACATAGACTCTGGCATTCGTTTCAAGGGCAATATTATTTGCAATGGAGGTCTTATATTGTTCTTCAGTAAATAAAACCTTAATATTGTCTGCCCTTATTTCATCTACTACCTCAGCAATTTCCCCTGCATTTAGTGCATTTTCAGTGTCTACATTTACTGTATGAACTACTCTCAAATTAAATTCTTGTGCCAGATAAGCGAATGCATCGTGAAAGATAACGACTTTATTATTCTTAATAGTACTTAAGGTTGATTGATACTCTTCTTTTAAGGCTTTTATTTCTTTTGTGTAGCTCAATCCATTCTCCTCATATAGTTTGGCATTCTCTGGATCTAATTTCTTTAAACCCGCTACGATATTTTGAATCTGTATTAAATAATAATCCATATTCATCCATACATGGGCATTGTATTCTTCTTCCTCATGAAGATGCCCTTCTTCCTGCTCTTGGGCAATAAGCTCATGACCATGGTCATGTTCTTCGCCTGGCAAAAGAGAAATTCCTTCGCTGGTAGAAATAATAGGTAACTTAGGATAAGAGGCAAATACATCCTCCATAAAGCTCTCCATTCCGCCACCGTTAATAACTAAAATATCTGCATCTTCTAATCTCTTCATATCAGAAGTACTTAGTTGATAATCATGGAGACACCCTGTAGTATAGTTGGTAAGATTGATAACATCTATCTGATCTATATCTCCCACTATGTTTTCTGTAAGTATATACATGGGATAAAAGGACGTTGCTATGGTAAGTTTCTCTTTTTCTTCCCTCTTTGTTCCAAATATAAAAGAAAATGCCATTGCTATGATTAAAACAATAGCCATATGACCACCCAGCAGTAATAATTTCTTCTTCATTCTCTTAAATCCCTTCTTATTAAAATGCAAATAATTTGCAAAAACTAATTATAGTATAAGTGGATTTTCTTGTCAATAGCAGGAGACAGAACAAGAATGTGCAAAGCACATTCTCGCACTGATGCCCTGTCACACAAGTAACAATCTTCCATAGACGCCTTATGCGCATTCCGCCCGGTAGGTTTTTTAATGTATAGGAACTTCGGAATATTTTCCTATACACTAAAAAAACTGCCGATAAGTTTATGGTTTTTCTCCATTTCATTTACCGGCAGTCATAAGGTGTCTATTTTACATCTATTCCATTTTCTAAAAGATTTAATATATGTTTCTTGTAAAGAATAAAGTCATTGCTTACTAGAAACTCTTTGCCTCTGGGTTTGTTATTGGAAATGATGATTTCCTCTGTAATCTGCCCAGGCTTTCCTGTCATAATATAAATTCGGTCAGATAAAAGTATAGCTTCATCAATATCGTGGGTAATAAAGAGGGTCGACAACTTTATCTGCTCCATAACCGCTAAATACCATTCATGCATATTACTCTTAGTAATTGTATCCAAAGCGCTAAAGGGCTCATCTAAAAGTGCAACCTGATCAGAAAAAAGATAAGTTCTAAGTAGGGCTGCCCTTTGCCTCATACCACCAGATAATTGCTTCGGATACTTATACTCTGTTCCCTTAATTCCAAATTCATCAAAATAGCTGCTTGCTATTTCTCTCGCCTTAAGCTTTTTCATCCCTTTGATCCTTAAGGGAAGGGAGACATTATCCACAATAGTCTTATAAGGTAACAACATGTCTTTTTGAAGCATATAACTTAGTTTTCCCGATTTACCAGTAATATCCTCATCATCTAATGTAACTGTTCCCTTATCCGGTTTTAACAAACCTGATAAAACATTAAAAAGTGTAGTTTTTCCAGCCCCGCTTACTCCTAAGAGGCATACTATTTCTCCTGGTTTTAAGGTAATGGAGATGTCTTTGATAATTTCTACATTTTGAAAGCTAACGCTAATATCTGTTGCATTTAATTTGCTCATGTATATCTCCATTCTGTTAAAATCCTGTAAACATTATTATTTTGTAAGATAATCATTTGTAAAGCCAGTTCCTGATGGTATTTCCTGTTCAATAAGGGCGTTTTTGTAAAGCCAGGAATAAAATGCATCCCATCTATTTAAATCAATATATCCCCATTGCTTCACTTCAGCTTTGTACTGATCGGCCAGCCATATCTGACTTTCCTTCACTAGCGTTTCATCCAATTCCGGTACTGCTTTCACTAAAATATCAGCAGCTTCTTCTGGATGATCAATTGCGTATTCATACCCTTTTCGTACTGCATCCAGGAATTTCTTCGCAGTTTCTGGATTCTGCTCTAAGTATTCGTTGTTAGCAATAATAACAGGACTGTAATAATCTAGTTCAGTACCATAATCGGCAAAATTCAAATAGTTGGTATCTAAACCAGCCACTTTTGTTGCTATACCATCCCAAGCATAATATACCCATACTGATTCAATATCCGTTTGCAAACCGGTTACAACATCAGTTACTGTATTGGGAATTAATTCAATGTCTTCAAATTTACCGCCATCATCTTCAACAATCTTTTTTATAATTGCAAGTTCGATAGGTGAATCCCACGTAGCGTAAGAATGTCCTGCTAATTTCTTAGGTGAATCTATCCCTGTATCCTTTAAAGAAATTATACCAGAGGTATTATGTTGAATAATCGCCGCTACTGCTGTAACTGGTATCTGATTATCTGATGCATAGGTTGGTGCTAGCGTATCCTGAAAACTAATACCAAATTCTGCTCCTTTAGCTCCAACCAAGGATGTAGTACTTCCTTCTGGTGGCTGCATAATCTCCACTTCAAGTCCGGCTTCATTAAAATAACCCAATTCATCTGCCACATATAATCCTGTGTGATTCGTATTGGGGGTCCAATCTAACACAATTCTAACTTTTTCCATTCCACTGACAGTATCCTTAGAATCATTATTCCCACATGCTGAAAGTGTAGATATAACCAAACCTAGGGAAATACCTAGTGCCAATAATTTCTTTTTCATAACTTCCTCCCTTAGGGGGCTTTATGAATAGTGCTTTACTATATTATATTATTGTCTTTCATAAGCCCCTCTTATATTTATTTGTTTTCAGCCAGGGTCTTTTCCTTTCTGTCCCAGGGCATAAGTCCTTTTTGCAAAAGAGTAACCAAAAACATAAGTATTAAACTAATAAATGAAATAAAAAATATGACTGCAAACATTTTATCATAGGAGTAAGATTTA
>DALYNO010000422.1:0-3845 GCA_031975295.1 Anaerocolumna sp.
TTTGTGCAAATTGCCATCGTAATATAAAAAGTAGGGCATTTGTCGGGCAACTCATTATATGTTCTCGTAATCTCTAAACCTTACTATTCATTTCTTGATTCTCATTTACAAGAACTTATCATTTTTCAGCAGCCTCTATGTATATGAAGTTACTCAAATGCTTTTTTCCCTTGTAAACATGACACTTCTTTATCAAGCCATACTTCAATATTCTGGCTAATATCAATTATAGAATCATCTAAAGGAAAGCTAAACCCGTGGCAACCTTTTTGGCAAAGTTCCCCGAATAACTTCTTGTTGCATCCATAACCCCGGGAGATTTTTTCCTGTAATGATAATGGAAACATTTCAATAACATCAGGATATAAGTGATTATTTTGTGCTTTAATGAGGATACGGTAACCGGATTCATTTGCTGCCGAAAATGTCCATATTTCTTTATTTTTATGTGAATAGATAAACCGTATACCTAGATAGAATACATCAACTATACATGTTAATCCAGAGTCCAGATAACGCTGATGTAGTTTCAGAGCGAAATCTTGTACCATATCTGATAACGGAGCAACAAAGTCTTTTAAGATAGAAATGACTTCTGTAACTTCATCTTTCAAAACCCTATAATCGCACCGCAAGAAAATATCATGATTACCCTTGGCATATAATTCTTTTTGGGCATTCGCCATAACTTTCAAGCCTGTAAGCATAGCAGGATTATCTGGATATGAAATTTTAAGTGATACGACTTTTGACATATCTAATGTTCGTGCGTCTAAGTCCATACCATCTAAATTGACACCACAGCAAGTCAGAAACTTCAAGGCTTCAAGTAGTTTCGGAACAGAGATTTTCGCTTTCATCTGGCCACCGTCCGCACCTATCACGGAAGTGAGTAATTTCAGGTCATCAAGTAATATAGACTCGACTCACCGTTTTCCATGAGTTCTCCATGATATCCTATATTAAACAAAATACTTTTAATGTTATTTAAGAATGGATAGCTTACTGGCAGACTTGGATGAGAATCATTATTCTGTGTGCTTTTACCTGGTTTATCATATAAACTTCCGTCAGCAATTAACCGGTCGCAAACCAAATAGAGAATATTTCTGAAAGCAAGTATGCCGTTACGTATATTTTCTTCTCCTGAAACATGTTCAAACATAGCTTTGAGCGTATATGTTTCCGGTATGTTTGATGGAATTATGTTTTTTATATATTTCGCCATATCACTAATCGTATTTTGCATTAAATTACTCCTTTGATTTTATTAAAACTCTTCTCCTTAATTGGAAACAATAAATCAAGTTGCAGATCTTCCATTTTACTTCCTCTTTGTATAAAATTATAGTAATTTAATGTTTCTTCAAACTGTTTCAGGTGATATCCAGCGTGGGGAATCCCAATCATTTTCATATTTATCACTTGCATTAATCCAATCTTTTAATAAACGCCAGTCTTCGAAGTCCCATGTCCTCAGCACATGTGCCGCATATAACCCACCACAAAAAGTTCGTTTTATTAAAGTATGGGTATCTCTATAACGTCGGGAATAGATACCCACGCCTCATATACATGCGAAGGATCTCCATTTCCGATTGCCCCCTTAGAGCAGTCAAAACCAAAACTCCGGGCATCGGGTTTGATTTTTAGTAGTCCGCTTTCTTCTACAAATCTCCTTATCATGTCATTGGCTTTGCCTTCGCAGCCTTCTCCAGTTGCGTAAGCAGCAGCCACAAACATAGGCGGCAGAAATACAATCCGTACATCTTTGTCTGTTAGTTTGCTTAATTTTTCATTTGCTTTGTTTAATTCTTCTACGGATAAGTTCTCCTTGATTTTATTTTCGGAAAGTGAAAGAGTGTTTACAATGGCAAGCATGGTTTTGTGGTTTAATAAGTCAAGTTTTAAATATATGTCAGCTTTCTCCTGCAGCTCATCTACAAAGCGCATCAATATGGATTTAAGGGTGGACAGAGCCGTTACTTCCTCATCAAGCTTACTTATGTTCTGTTTGAAAATCTCGATAACCTCTACGGCATTTTGGTTATTCAGAATTTCTTTAATCTGCTTGACCGGAATTTGCAGCTTACGCAAGATGATAATTTGTTGGAGCTGTTGTATGGCATTCTCGTCATAAACCCTGTACGCATAACCATCCTTTCGACTGCTTTTGATCAACCCGATTTCTTCATAATAACACAATGATGTTGTATAATAAAACTTGACAATGTACTCTCGTATAATTTGATATATAATTATGAGAATAGGAGGTGCTCGCATGGCACGAAAACAACATCAATATGATACAGAATATAAAATACAGTCAATTAAATTATCCAAAGAAATAGGACTAACAAGAGCTTCTAATGAGCTAGGGATTGCTACAAGCACTCTTAGTGGTTGGGTCAAAGCTTCCAAAGAAGGGAAACTAGATCTGGGATTAGGATCCCAAACGCCAGACAGTGCAATGTCTTTAACAGAAGAACTAATATCCCTTAGAAAACAACTAAAAGATCAAAATAAAGAAATTAAAAGGCTCAAGGAAGAAAATGCATTCCTAGAAGAAGCAAGCGCTTTTTTCGCAGCGAGCCGTCGGAAGTCAGTAAAAACAAACGATTAAAGTTTATTGCGATAAAGACCAAAGACGGCAACGTTAAGGGAAAGTTATCATTTTATTGTAGAATGCTAGACATAACCAGGCAAGCTTTTTATGATTACCTTCGCAAAAAAGACCTTCCATGGAAATATCAAGATATAGCAGATGAAATGTTTGCAATACTTGATGAGGATATCTATAACGATACCTATGGACGATATCGTATGTATGAGGCATTAAAACTTAAACATGATAATGATAGCAATTTCAAGGTTCCAAGTGAAAGAACCATTTATCGAATAATGGAATTCCTTAATCTTAGCCACAGACCTAAACGTAACCCAAATGGTATTACAAAGGTTGATAAAGAAGCCAGAAAATCTGATGATCTAATCAAACGTAACTTTAAGTCTGCTAAACCACTATCAAAATGTGTTACAGATATATCAGAAGTTAAAGCTAGTGATGGTAAACTGTATGTATCAGCAATATTTGATTGCTATGATTCCGCCGTGGTAGGACTCGCAATGGATACAAACATGAAAGCCAGCTTAGTTGAAAAAACACTTGATAATAGCTATAAGGCATATCCTGAGATTCGTGGAGCCATAGTTCATTCAGATAGGGGCACACAGTATACCAGTGAGCTTTATAGAAAAGCGGTTAACAAGTATGGAATCCAGCAAAGTATGAACAGTGCAGGTGGTAGATGTCACGATAATGCCAGATGTGAAAGTATGTGGGCCAGATTAAAGGAGGAACTTTTCTATAGTAGGAAGATTAAATCTACTACTTACACAGTTGAAGAACTAAAAATAATAATTTGGAGATACTTCATAAGCTATTGGAATAACAGGAGGATATGTTCTGCAAACGATGGGCTTCCTCCAATGGTTAAGCGTAAACGTTATTATGCTTATTAGAGGACGTAGCTTAGCTATCGGAATGTACGAGTACAAAGTGTAAAGTAATATTGACAATATCACAACATTCTTCTTGAAATATTGTAATCCAAAGAAATTTGTCTTATCGTTTTTAGCTCCATAATTTTTCCTTTCTGTCCCTTAGTAATAAATATAAACCGTTACACGGTGTGCGAGTCAAGTTGTAATTGATGAATTTAATTAGACTCTTCACTATGATTTCTTTTACGATGCTGTCTTCCATTACAAGCCAAAACAGCTTATTCCTATTTTTATAAAGTTAAAAAAGTGACTTGATTAGCTTCTAGCATAATCACCTCATC
>DALYNO010000423.1:0-3840 GCA_031975295.1 Anaerocolumna sp.
TTATTTTCAGCTGGATATTAAAGTAGACGGCACGTATCTAAAATTATATCCAGCAAATGAAAATGGAAAAGCAATTGATTTTGAAGAGTTAAACAATTATATTCATGATAACGGAATCTACGATTATGATATGAATACGCTCATTTCTGCTGTTAATGCGGGGAAAACGAAAAATACTGAAATAAGGCTCACACCAGTTAGGATTTCTCCAGTAGATGAAATAATTAAAATCTCTGTTTCACAAGACCGTATGTTAGCAGTATGCTGTTTTTATCCTGCATCCAACGGAGGAGCTGAACTTACGAAGGATAGTATTCTTAGAGCCTTAAGCAAATCTGGGGTACGAGCAGGTATAAATGAAGAAACCATAGAAACTTTTCTACAAAAACGAATATATAATGAGCAATTTATCATTGCTAAGGGGATAAAACCTGTTGAAGGGCAAGATGCTATAGTTTTTTATAATTTTAATACAGATAATACACTGAAACCAAAAGTTAAAGAAGATGGTACAGTTGATTTTCACCAACTAGATATGATAAGTTCCGTGAATAAAGGTGATGTTTTAGCAACATTAACACCGGCAGTCATTGGTAAACCAGGTATGGATATTTCAGGAGTTAAAATTCAGCCTAAAAAAGTAGTGCAGAAAATACTCAAATTTGGAAGAGGAATCCATTTATCAGAGGATGGACTGACCATGTATTCTGATACAGATGGTCATGTAACTCTGACTGATGATAAAGTTTCAGTATCAAATACTTTTGAAGTACTTGCTGATGTGGATGCTTCAACGGGTGATATTGTGTATGAAGGAAATGTTACCGTAAAAGGAAACGTGCTTACAGGCTACTCTATCTACGCGAAAGGTGATATTATCGTGAATGGCGTAGTAGAAGGTGCCAAACTATTTGCACATGGGCAGATTATTTTAAAACGTGGTATGCAAGGTATGAGTAAGGGGCGAATGGAAGCAGGCAGTAATATTATTTCTAAATTTATCGAAAATGCAGAAGTGAAAGCAGGAGGATATATTAGTACAGAAGCTATCCTTCATAGTAAAGTTTCTGCAAAAAAAGAGATTATTCTTGGAGGAAAAAAAGGCTTTATCACTGGTGGAGAAATTCAGTCAGGTATTATGATTTCTGCTAAAACGGCAGGCTCTACTATGGGTACTACTACGGTATTAGAAGTTGGTATAGATCCTGGAATTATGGAAGAGTATCGTACGGTACAAAAGAGTATATCTTTGATGGAACGAGATTTAGAAAAATTACTTCCGATTATTGAAACATACAAAAATAAAATAGCAGCAGGTGAAAAGATTCCACAGGATAGATTAGAGTACATAAGACTTGCAACTAATAATTGTATAGCCCTAAGAAACGAACTCAAAGCATTAACGAAAAAAAGTGATGAATTAAGAATTGAAATGAATAATGAAAATGGGGGCATGATACGTATTGAAAATATTGCCTATCCAGGTGTTAAAATCATTATATCCAATGTGAATTATTATGTAAGAAATGAAACGCATTATTCCAAATTTATCAGAGATAAAGCTGATATTAAGATAGTAGCACTATAAAGGAGGAATTATTATGCCGATTACACCTATAGAAGTAGCTGCAATGGTGCCTAAATCACAGGATGCATCTTATCATCGTCAGCAGCAGACACAGAAGCCAATCAATGAGCAGATACAGATTCATCAGCATATAAACACAGAAATCAAACATAATAATCAGCAAGCGGTTAAAACTCAAAAAAGTGACAATAAAGAATATCGTTATGATGCAAAGGAAAAGGGTAACAATAATTATTCTGGATCCAAGGGAAAAAAGAATAAAAAAGAACAGGAACAAAAGAGTTCAAAAATAAAGCCCCCCTTGCCAGGCTCCATTGATATTCGAATTTAAACTAGGGGATTTTAATGAAAATTTAGTACGAAAGGTAGCCATATAAGTGATTATACAGTAGATACATATGTGGCAATATCCTAAAGTGGGATATGAAAGGGATAAAATATGACTATATTAGTGGTAGTTCTAATAATTATAGGAATTGCTCTTACTATATTAAGCCTTTTCTTGGTGGAAGAAAAAAATTCTGAAGATTATGTAAAACTACTAATGGACAGAGAGCTAAGTTTTGCAGAAACAGGAAAGATTAGGGACAAAGTGAATGAAATCATAACTGAGGTCAGAGAAGATCATATAGTGAAAACTGATGATGAACTTAGTCAATTATCCAATGAGAAGATTATAGCTGTAAATGATTTTTCTGAACAGGTATTAGAGAAAATCAGTAGAAATCATGAAGAAGTAATATTTTTGTATAATATGCTTAATGAAAAACAAGAAGAAATTAAGAATTTAATGTTAGAAGCGAATAAAATTAAATTGAAATTAGAAGAACCTGTTTCGGCGGTAACTTCCAAAACGGACATAAATAAAATATCAGCAAGCAAATCTTCTTATCAAGCAGATACAAAAAAAGTATCCAAGACAAATGTCCAGACTGATAGTCTATCTGACAATCATAATCAAAAAATTCTTGAACTTTATGCTCAGGGTTTTTCTATAGTTGATATTTCTAAATCACTAGAGTTGGGCCAAGGAGAAGTCAAATTAGTAGTTGATTTATTTAATCAGGCGTAATACAATACCAGTCTGTTTGATACATTTACCAATTTGAATAAGAGTTATATGAAAATACAAACGAATCAAATATTGAGAATTTACGTGGTGATAACATGAAAAGAAAGTACTATTTACGAGGCATTGGTATAGGTATTATATTTGCTTCTATTATTATGTCTATTGGATATCATACTTCCGATAAAAACAAGCTAACAGAGGAAAATATAATTGAGAAAGCAAAAGAACTGGGTATGGTTTTTGAAGAAGAGAATTCGAAGATTGATCAATTATTATCAACAATTACACCTAGCCCTACACCTGAGAAAGAAGATTCAACAGGGGAAACATCATCTGAAGAAACAATAGAGGATACATCGACAGAGGATGAGTCTGCAAATGAAGAACAAGAGGCCTTAACACCTACGAAAGAGCCTGAAAAGGAACCTACGAAAGGAGCAAAGGTAGAAACGAAAGAAAAGCAAGAGGTTTCACAACAGGATGAAACCCAGGATCAAATGGTAAGTGTTAAAATTACCTATGGCATGAGTTCAGAAGGTGTGTCAAAACTGCTTAAGTCCATGGGGATTATAGAGGATTCAGACGCTTTTAACCAATATTTAATCTTAAATAAATATACCAAAGACATAGGGACGGGGATATATGAGTTAAAACCCTCCTTAAGCTATAAAGAGATTGCAGATATCATTATATTAAAATATCAAAAAAATAATTAGATTATTAGTTAAAAGCGAGGATAGCATCTTCATAGTGAGGAGCATATCCTTGTTTTTTATACTCATATAATTTAATAATAACAAGAGCTTAGTCATATCCATGTGAGTATCCAAAGAAGATTTAGTATTTTATATTTTATTACATACCAAATACCCAATGTAAGCTATTAAACGACACCTATAAAATAATCTTCAAGCTATTGTCGAATATCCTATCACTAAATATCTGCCAACGGAACCATTCGGGAATATCGTAGACATCCTTACTCTTACTATCTGGAAAATGAATATCACAATTTTTAAATATACTGTTATAAATATGTGATATACCGTACTGCTTTTAAAGCAGTTATCCCCTCCGAGGGTAGAATTATATCCCTGCTCCATACTGTTAAGCTCTGCAATATAATAAGTCTCCAATCTGTTCAATTCGGCAAGGTCTGTGATCTCACTTTCAACAACTT
>DALYNO010000424.1:0-3825 GCA_031975295.1 Anaerocolumna sp.
AGTTTCTTAGAAACAAAGTCAACTGTTGCGTTGTTGACTCCATCAATGCCTTTGGTCTGTGTTTCAATCTTAGCTGCACAATTAGCACAATCAAGGCCCTCAAGTATTAATACTTTCTTCGCTCCTTTGTTAACTGATTTTTCTTTTACCGCAACATCAGGTTCATGCTTACGCACTATGGATTTAACTTTTTCTAGTACACTCACGTAATCAGTATTTGATTCAGTCTCTAAAGTTAATGTCTTGTTCATGAAATTCATATTTGCTTTGACTCCATTTAGTTCATTAACTTCATGTTCAATCTTGGCTGCGCAATTTGCACAATCTAAGCCTTCTAAGATTAATTCCTTCTTTAACATCGTTGATCCTCCTTTTTATATAAACAATTAAGCAATCGCTTAATAGTTATATTATCACTATCACAATTTGTTGTCAATATAGAAAACAAAAATGTATAATTAATGATTGTAGGATTACAATACATGTGTTACAAAATTGAATAAATAAAATACGAGAATACCCTTTTGTGTTATATTTAAGTCACCACAACAAAAAACAACGTAAAGGAGTGTATTCTCGCATGGCTAGTATAACACAAGATATGAGATATCGTCTATCCTTAATCAAGTACTCTGAAAAATATGGTGTTTCCAAAGCTGCTATCAAATATAAAACCAATAGACAGTATATTTACCGCTGGAAAAGACGTTACGATGGCTCTATTGAGTCTCTTAGAGAGCTTTCTAGGCGACCACATCATCATCCAAATCAACATACTTCACAAGAAATCAATCTCATCTCAAATATGCGTAGGCGCAATCCGGATGCTGGGTTAGTAATCTTTTGGGTAAAACTCATGCAACGTGGTTATACACGTTCCATTCCTGGACTGTTCCGATTCCTTCGCAAACAAGGGCTTATGGCTGCAAAGCCTGCTAACCCCAAATATGTTGCAAAACCTTATGAGCAGATGTCTTACCCTGGACAACGCATACAAGTTGATGTGAAATTTGTTCCCTCTGTTTGCCTTGTGAGTGATGTCAAGGGGCAAAAATTTTATCAGTATACTGCTATTGATGAGTTTTCACGTTGGCGCTTTGTAGAGGCTTTTGAAGAACACAGCTCCTATTCCTCTGCACAATTCCTAACACATTTGATACAAGCATTTCCATGCCCTATAGAATGCGTTCAAACAGACAATGGACAGGAGTTTACCAAGCGATTCAGTTCTCATGGTGGTTCGGATAAACCCACTATTTTTCAGGTTAGACTTAAGGAATATGGTATCAGACATAAGCTCATTCGTCCTTTCACCCCAAGACATAATGGGAAAGTAGAAAGAAGTCATAGAAAAGACAATGAACGTTTTTATTCTACTCATAGCTTCTATTCTTTTAAGGACTTTTCTACTCAACTAAAACGGTATAATCGTAGAGACTACAACCATTTCCCTATGAGGCCACTTGGTTGGAAGTCTCCTGATCAATTTCTTAAGGATTATTTATCATCGGTGTAACATATGTTTGACAAACCAACAGAAAACAAAAATGTATAATTAATGATTGTCTTAAAACTCGTATGCCTTATACTCAGATAAGTGAGGACGGTACGGATATTGAAAGTGAAATGGAACCAGATTAACTGGGAACAAGCAGAAGTATATATTAGTAGACTCCAAATCTGAATTGTAAAGGCAACATTAGAAGAAAAGTGGCGATTAGTCAAAAGATTGCAGTATCTAATAACTCACTCCTTTTCGGAAGAGCTATGGCAGTAAAAAGAGCAATCTCAAACAAAGGTAAAAACACACCAGGAATAGATGGAGCAGTCTGGATACCGGACAAAGCAAACTTTAAGCGCTCCACCTGAACAGAATATTTTTTCCATTTATCAGATGTCCATAAATAAAAACAACCTTCACAAACACTGATTTCTTAAAGAAGCAGCCACTTGGCTGCTTCTTTATTTTTTGTTTACAAGTTTTTTACTTTCAATACTCTGAAAGCATTTAATACAGCGATGATAGTAACACCTACATCAGCAAATACTGCTTCCCACATGGTCGTTATACCAAAGACACTTAATATAAGAAATAAAATCTTGACACCAATAGCAAATACCATGTTTTGCTGTGCGATTTTAAGTGTCTTTTGAGATATTTTTATGGCTGTAGCTATTTTTGAAGGCTCATCTGTCATAATAACGATATCAGCAGCTTCAATGGCCGCATCAGAACCTAATCCACCCATTGCTATTCCAATGTCAGCACGTGCTAATACTGGAGCATCATTAATTCCGTCACCTACGAAAGCAAGTTTACCTTTCGCGGATTTTTGTGAAAACAGTTCTTCTAGTTTATCAACTTTATCACCTGGTAATAATTCAGCATATACCTTATCAAGACCTAAGCTTGCTGCTACTTTTGATGCAACATTTTTTGCATCACCTGTGAGCATAACTGTTTGTTTTATATTAGCTGCTTTAAGATCTTTTATTGCCTTCGCTGAATCTGCTTTAACCTCATCAGCAATAATGATATAGCCTGCATATTGATTATCAACTGCAACATGTACTACAGTACCAATCAATTCTCCATCGAAGTAAGGTATATTCATTTTTTTCATTAGTTTGATATTACCGGCCATAACCTTTTTCCCATCTACTAAAGCAATTACACCATGACCGGAAATCTCTTCAACATCTGATATACGTCCATTATCAATATCTTTACCAAAAGCACGTTTCAGTGATAGAGAAATTGGATGATTGGAATAGCTTTCAACATATGCAGTTAATTCTAGTAATTCTTCTTTTGAAATCTCTATCGGATAGATTTCCTGAACATTAAATACACCTTTGGTTAACGTTCCAGTTTTATCAAACACAACAATTTCAGTTTTCGCTAAAGCCTCTAAGTAGTTGCTGCCTTTTACTAAGATGCCTTTTCTTGATGCACCACCAATCCCTCCAAAGAAACTTAATGGTATGGAAATAACAAGGGCACAAGGGCAAGAAACCACAAGGAATGATAAAGCTCTATAAATCCAATCACTAAAGGTAGCACCCTCAAATAAAAGCGGTGGAATAATTGCAATAATAACAGCGATAATTACAACAATTGGGGTATAATATCTTGCAAACCTAGTTATAAATTGCTCTGAATTTGATTTTTTACTGCTTGCATTCTCAACCAGGTCAAGTATCTTGCTTACAGTTGATTCACCATATTCTTTTGTTACTTCTACCGTAATAACTCCATTGATATTAATGCAACCACTTAAAATGTCATTTCCAGCTTCTACCTCACGAGGAACCGATTCACCGGTAAGAGCAGATGTATCAATCATAGAACTACCTTCAATAACCTTACCGTCAAGAGGAACTTTCTCTCCTGCCTTAATTACAATAATATCTCCGATTTGAACTTCATCTGGATCAACTTTAACAAGTTCATCACCTTTTTTAACATTAGCATAGTCAGGACGAATGTCCATTAAACTTGCAATTGACTTTCTTGACTTATTAACTGCATAGCTTTGAAATAATTCACCAACCTGGTAAAAAAGCATTACTGCGACACCTTCTGGAAAGTCACCTACAAAGAATGCTCCAATTGTAGCAATACTCATAAGGAAGTTTTCATCAAAAACTTTACCTCTAATAATATTCCTAAGAGCCCTTAAAACCACATCGCCACCAACTATAATGTAACTGACCAAAAATAAGACAGGTCTTATCCAATTAATATCTATATTTATTATTAAAGCCACAATAAAGAAAATTGCACCGATAATAATGCGCCAAAGACGTTTTTTCATTTAGTTA
>DALYNO010000425.1:0-3803 GCA_031975295.1 Anaerocolumna sp.
ATGGAAGATTTAAATGTGAAAATTGACAGTCTAAAATCAGAACAAAAAGAGATTATGCGTGATATTCGTAATTTAGAAACTCGAATAATAATTAACGAGAAAGACATTTCTACAATTAATAAGCAATTAGAAAAAATCAGCACGAATACCTCTTGGATTTTACGGATTATTATCAGTACGATAATTATGGCCGTTCTAGGTTTGATACTAAGAGGGACAATTTAAAATTCCCAGAAGTACTTTTTGAAAGCTGCGCTTCCGGCGGTGGAAGATTTGATCCTGGTATGCTTTATTACATGCCCCAAACTTGGACCAGTGATGATACAGATGCAATAGAACGACTTAAAATTCAATATGGTACAAGTATAGTTTATCCTGCTGTAACCATGGGCGCTCATATATCTGCTATTCCTAATCATCAAGTAGGTCGTGCTGAAAGTCTTCTTACAAGAGGTAACGTTGCTATGGCTGGTAATTTTGGTTATGAACTTGACCTAACAAAATTTAGTGAAGAAGAAAAAGAAGAAGTAAAAGCACAGGTAGCCTTTTATAAAGAAATTAGAAACATTATTCAATTTGGAGATCAGTACCGAATCCTCAGTCCATTTGAAGGAAATGAAACAGCTTGGATTTATGTAAATGAAGATAAAACTGAAGCTGTAGCCTTTCTGTATTCAGTACTTGCAAAACCTCATACACCCTATAAAAAAGTTAAACTTGCAGGCTTAAATCCTGAACTTAATTATAGAATTGAAGGAACAGCTTTCATTCTTTCTGGGGATGAATTAATGTTTAGTGGTCTATACCCTGAAAATCTTCATGGCGATTTCTCCAGTGTTTGTTGGAGGTTAAAGTCCATTTAATCTTCTAAAATCAGTTATTTGCATTTGCTATAAATCATATAAACAGATAGCTATGTAAGATAAATTTATTGCAAAACCTATAGCTTATTGATACTATTTTTTAGATATAAATAACCACTGCTCCCTTATCATGAAGGACTAGTGGTTATTTTTTTTATGGCTTTTGGTATTATTTATCTCATTCTAATCAAATCTGTGATTTAATTAATCAATAATACAGCATAGTATTATAATATGATTAAAATTTATGTACAGTTTGAACCATATTTTAAATTGTTAATTTATTGAAAATACGATATAATAGGTCTAGTGTACGTTAAAACTATAGATTAATCATTATATAAACAACTTATAGCAGTACCATAAGTAATCTTTTTATATATATAGGTGTAAGTGGAGGAATGATAATGGGTAGAAGGGATTTCATGAATTTGGGAGATGAAATAAAAGATATCGTCCAAAATGCAGTGAATAACAGCGACTTTCATCAATTAAATAAAGATATTAGCAATACTGTAAAAGGTGCCTTAGATGAAGTTAGGGATGCCCTACACTATGGAAGTTATCGTGATATACATGGGAATGGTGAAGACTTCAGAAATGGTGAAAAACAGAAGGAAAACCAGAACCGTCAGAATAATCAAGGACAAAATGATTGGACAAGCCAAAACCATGGCAAATATCCCGAAACAGAATATCGAAAAAAGCAACAATACCAAGCCTATGAGTCCTCTAAAGTATTGAATCAGACCAATACAGCTAATTCAAAACAAAAGTTAAAATATCCCCAAGTACCAGTGGGTAAAGTTGCAAGTATACTCTATACTGTTTTTGGAAGTATTGGAATTGGTATTTTTGGTATTGGCGCATTTGTTTTGGCATTGGTTGGTCAATTGATCGGAAATTTAAGTTTTTTTGGAACTATTGCACTTGCTTTGTTACCTTTCTTTTTTATCAGCCTTATGCTATCAGCTAGAGGCAGTGCACTAAGAAAAAGATTACAGCGTTTCCGCCGTTATACAGATTTGTTTCATGGACAGCCCTATTATTCCATCAATGATCTTTCTTCTGCACTAGGCCTGAAACGGGGAGCGGTACTTAAGGAATTACGAAAAATGATTTCTATCGGTATGTTTCCAGAAGGGCGATTTGATGAACAGGAAACTTGCATTATGTTAAATAAGGAAAGTTACAAACAATATCAGGAACTTAAAAATAATGTTAAAATGCAAGAACTGGATCATCATAAAAGAGAAAACTCTACAAATGAAAAATCAACCACCTCGGATCATGGTAATGTTATGGATGGTGAAGTTAGAAAAGCCATAGAAGCCGGAAGGTTATGTATACAGCAAATTAGAGCAGCCAATGATGCCATTCCTGGTGAAGAAATATCCCAAAAGTTAGATCGTCTGGAAGAAGTCATGCGTAAGATTTTTCATTATATAGAGGAACATCCCACTCAATTAACAGATATCCAAAAGTTTATGGATTATTATATGCCCACTACCCTAAAACTTGTAAATGCCTACAAAGAATTTGATAAGTTATCTGTACAGGGGGACAACATAACCACAGCGAAAAAAGAAATTGAGGAAACACTGGATACCATAAATTATGCTTTTGAAAATTTATTTGACAGCCTTTATGAAGATGTAACTATGGATGTTTCCAGTGATATATCTGTTCTGGAAACTCTACTTGCCCAGGAAGGGCTAACACGAAAAGATTTTGTATCGAATAAATAAACTGGAGGATATTAAAATGAATGGAGAAACACCAACCTTAACCTTTGATCCCTTTGAAGAAGACGTAAAAGAACCTGCTATGATAAATCCAATGGAAGAGAAGCAACAGATTCAACAATTCGATGAAAGTACACTCACTCAAGAAGAGAAAAACATGGTAGAAAACTTTGCCAGTAAAATAGATCTAACTAAGTCCAGTCTGGTGCTACAGTATGGCGCAGGCGCTCAAAAGAAAATTGCTGATTTTTCAGAATCTGCCTTAAACAATGTTAAAACTAAGGACTTGGGAGAAATCGGCGGTATGCTCTCTGATGTAGTAATGGAATTAAAGAGCTTTGAAGCCGATACAGAAGATAAGGGTATTTTGGGATTCTTTAAGAAAAGTGCCAACAAGTTAAATATTATGAAGACAAAGTATGATAAGGCAGAAGTTAACATCAACAAAATATGTAAAGTATTAGAAAGTCATCAGATTCAGATGCTGAAAGATATTTCTATGCTTGATAAAATGTATGAGCTTAATAAAACCTACTTTAAAGAACTATCTATGTATATTCTTGCAGGTAAAAAAAAGTTAGCAAATGTTCAAACTGAAGAATTACCGAAATTGGTTGAAAAGTCCACTCTTAGTGGTTTACCAGAGGATGCACAGGCAGTAAATGATCTTGTTGCAGTGATCAATAGATTTGAAAAGAAGATACATGATTTAGAACTAACAAGAATGATATCCATACAAATGGCTCCACAAATTCGTCTGGTACAAGGTAATGACACTCTGATGACGGAGAAAATCCAGTCCACTCTTGTAAATACGATTCCCCTCTGGAAGAGTCAGATGGTCCTAGCACTTGGTGTAGCACACTCTACACAGGCAGCCAAAGCTCAAAGAGAAGTTACGGACATGACCAATGAGTTATTAAGAAAAAATGCTGAAACACTTAAGATGGCTACCATAGAAACTGCCAAGGAATCTGAGCGAGGTATCGTTGATATTGAAACCCTTCGTGCTACCAATGATTCCTTAATTTCTACTTTGGATGAAGTGCTTCGTATACAAACCGAAGGCCGTCAGAAGAGAAAAGAAGCCGAATTAGAATTAAGCCGAATTGAAACAGATTTAAAGAATAAGTTGCTTAATTTAAGAGGTAATTAAGTGAAGGGACCATTATTTTAATTTTAATACATTTCGTAT
>DALYNO010000426.1:0-3796 GCA_031975295.1 Anaerocolumna sp.
AACGCATTCAGCTTTTTAATTGTATAATTAAAAAAGTTAGAACGTGTTTATATATAAGGCAGAAACTAATGACAGTTGAAATACTAGAGACTTATTTGTTTCAGGATTTGAAAAAAGAAAAAAGGAAGCACTTTTATTACAAAATAAAAACTAGTAATAGGTGTACAATTCCAGGTTATAATTTGTGAAAAAACTGTGTATCTTATAGAATATGAATTGACAAACATCGATATGTTGTATAATATATACATATCGATGTTTTTGAATACGAGGGCAAATATATGAAAATAAAGTACGAAAATGAAGCAGCTGTCTTTAAAGCACTATGTGATCCAAACCGTCTATTAATACTTGAAAACTTACAAAGTGGAGACAAATGTGCATGCAAGTTGCTAGAAGACTTAGAAATCAGCCAATCAACCTTATCCCATCATATGAAGATTCTATGCGAGGCTGGGTTTGTGGAATCAAACAGACAGGGAAAATGGATGCATTATACGATTAATAGCGAAGGCTTTGAAAATGCAAAGAAAATATTGGCGGAATTAGAAATCTGTATGCTAATAAAATAAAACGATCCGGGGGAAAAAGATGGCATTAAAATGGTATCCAGTCATTGATTATATGATTTGCAAGGAGTGTGGAAGTTGTACTAATAAATGCTCGCATGGGGTGTATGATAAGGAAAAGTCTCCTACACCTATCGTAGTACAAAGAGAAGCGTGTGTTGATCATTGTCATGGCTGCGGAAATTTATGTCCAGTTGGAGCTATTACATATGTGGGTGAAGATACTGGTTGGGTACCACCCATGGGAAAGAAAGAAGAAAGCCAAGGATGTGGATGTAGCGGAGGGTGTTGCTAATATTCTAAAAGTATGAAATTACGATTGAAATCGAATGTAGTTATGAATTACCGAAGATGTTAAGTACTTGAAAAAATAATATTATAACAGGAGGAAGTATTGTGACTGAGGAAAAAAAGAAAATAAATAAGGGAATACTTGTTAAAGTAGCGATTCCAGTTTTAATTGTGATTGTGATTGTGGGAATTTATATTTATAAAAAAGCAGAGGAAAGTAAAATTAATTCTTCCGTTCAAGCAGAAGAAAATTCTGAGGAAACTATTCCGTTAGAAATATCCTCCGTGGATTTAGAAGAAATTAAATCCTATGGAGTCCCTTTTGCAATTGATTTTGGTTCAGATTCTTGTATTCCTTGTAAAGAAATGGCACCTGTGCTACAAACCTTGCATGAAGAATTTCAAGGGAAAGCCATTGTACATTTTGTAGATGTATGGAAGAATCAGACCGCTGCTACTGATTTTCCAGTATCAGTTATACCAACACAGGTTTTTTATAATGCAGAAGGAACACCATTTGTACCAAGCGAGGAACTTTCCGGGGAAATAGAATTCACTCTTTATAGCTCAAAGACCAATAATGAACATCTTTTTACTGTTCATCAGGGTGGAGTTACAGAAGACCAGATGAGAAAAATCTTTGCAGAGATGGGGGTTGAGTAATGAATGATATTCTGGAATCCTTGTCAGTAATGATGAAAGATAGCTTTTGGCTGGCACCGCTTCTGGCTTTGCTTGCAGGACTTTTGACTTCCGTTACCCCTTGTTCTCTTTCGACAATTCCTCTTGTTATTGGCGTGGTAGGAGGAACCGGTCAAAAGGACACGAAAAGAGCATTTCGATTATCACTTACATTCGCCATTGGAACAGCAATTACCTTTACTGTCTTAGGTACCGTTGCATCTCTAGCAGGTAATCTGATAGGGACATCAGCAAAATGGTGGTATATTGCATTGGGGATTCTTATGGTTTTGATGGCACTTCAAACATGGGATATCTTTCATTTTATTCCATCCACCTATTTGATTTCAAAAAACACAAAAAAGGGATATATCGGAGCACTGATTGCTGGAATACTAGGAGGAATCTTTTCATCGCCATGTTCCACACCAGTGTTGATTGCATTGCTCGCAATCGTTGCAGGAAAAGGAAGCGTTGTTTGGGGAATCTTATTACTTCTGTTATATTCAATTGGTCATGCGGTATTGGCTATTATAGCGGGTACTAGTATTGGTTTTGTACAGAAACTTTCAAAAAGCGAAAAATACGGGCGATTCAGCACCATTCTTAAGATCGTGATGGGCTGTGCAATTTTATTCATTGCTTTTTATATGTTTTATTTGGGATTTTAATTTGTTGAGAAAAGGAGATTTATTATGGGGTTATTTGGATTAGGTAAGAAAAAAGAAGAAAAAGAAACAGCCTCAAGCTGTTGTGGAGGAAGAGAATGCACACCAGAAGCAGTAGAAAAGGCTGCAGATAATTTAGATCAGGGTGAAGCTGTGAAAGTTTTAGGATCAGGCTGTGCGAAATGTAATGAGCTTGAAGTAAATGTTAAAACTGCATTAGAGCAACTTGGTATGGATACAGCAATCGAGCATGTAACAGATTTTAACGTGATTGCTGCATACGGTGTTATGACAACACCAGCACTGGTAGTAGATGGAAAAGTTGTTTCTTATGGCAAGGTTTTAAAGGTGGAAGAAGCAGTAAAATTATTACAGAAAGTAAGAGCATAATATCCTTAAAATGATTTTGTTAGTATGAATATAAACTATAAAAGGCGGTGAATATATGGCAGATCAATCTTCCTGTTGTCAGGATAAAAGTTGTTGCTGTAGTGAAAGTAGTAAGAAGGAAATAAAGATTGATTTTTTATATCTTGACTTAAATATATGCGAGAGATGTCAGGGAACAGAAACAAATCTGGATGCAGCGATTAAAGAGGTTTCTACTGTTTTAGAAGCTGCTGGATTTGATATTCAAGTGAATAAAGTGAATATCATAACCAAAGAATTAGCGTTTGAATATGAATTTGTTAGTTCGCCTACCATACGAATCAATGGAAAAGATATTGCAATAGAGGTAAAGGAATCTTCCTGTAAAGATTGTGGGGACCTTTGCGGCGATGACGTTGATTGTAGAGTTTGGAGTTATGAAGGAGAGGAATATACTGAGCCACCAAAGGAACTGATTATCAATGCTATTTTAAAGTCAATTTACTCAGAAAATAAAACAGAGTCTATGGATGAAACGATAACTATTAATTATGAACTTCCAGATAACTTAAAACGATTTTTTGATTCTCTAGAAAAAAACAAGAATATATAGCTTTTCTGTTCTACAAGGATATGTAGATGGATATATTTCTAAGAAAAACATGTAGGAAACCAAATAGGATGGTACTACATGTTTTTTTGTACATTATTTTACACAAACATAACATAAAACACATTGACAAATATCTATATGGTCACTATAATAATGAATATAGATAGATGTCTATATCTAAAATATAGAGTAAAAGTACCAAAGGAGAATTAGATGATATGGAAAATTACATCCAATTTGTACCAATATTTAAAGCGCTAGGAGATGGTACAAGGTTAAAAATCATTGAAATGCTTTCCTGTGGAGCATTATGTGCCTGTGATATTTTAGAATCATTTCAGATAACACAGCCAACACTATCCTATCATATGAAGATATTAACGGATTGTGGACTAGTGAAAAGTCATAAAGAAGGTTCGTGGATTCGTTATAGCACTAATACTGAGTTGATAGAAAAAATGAAAGAATACTGGAACATCATTACAACAGAACAGGATGACTGTATCTGTAAAGAAATGAAGGAGGGTAACAAATGCGAATAATAATTATTGGAGCAGTTGCAGCTGGAACCTCAGCAGCGGCAAAAGCACGAAGAAATGACGAAA
>DALYNO010000427.1:0-3783 GCA_031975295.1 Anaerocolumna sp.
AACTATAAAGGAATATCCAGACAACATCTATAAAGTGCCAGTAAAGAGAGAAAATAAATGCTTTATTGGCTGTCCTTTCATTTATCCCATCTCTTTTTATTTGTAGTATGATTAATGTACCCCATAAAATACCGAACGCTACGTGAGCTCCATGCGTTCCTAAAAGAGTGAATAGGATTGCAGTAAAGCCACTAGTTTGTAAAGTTGCTCCCTCATGAATGTAGACAACAAAATCGTAAATTTCCACTCCTAAAAATGCTAAACCAAGTACAAGAGTTGCCGCAAAAAATGCAAGCATAGCTTTTTGTTTCTTCAGTCTCATCGCATTTATAGCTAATCCTATTGTAAAACTACTTCCTAATAACAATATTGTCTCAATAACAACAGGTGTAATTTCAAATATTTCTGCACCAGTTGGCCCGCTTCCTGTCCGATCTACAAGTGTAAAATACGAGGCAAAAAGCGTTCCAAATAGTGCTATTTCTGCACCAAGGAATATCCAAAAACCAAGAATGTTTAAGCGATTTTGTTGGGTACTATATTCAAGAGGCAATGAATTATCAATCTTCATTATTTTGGACCTCCCAACGAGTCTTCAATTTTTTCTACTGTTTCCTTAGAGATATACCTTCCATTGTCTTTTTCAGTGGAACGCAATGCTAAACAAATAAATATAGCTACTGTTGCTAGGATTAAAAGTATCCAAAGTGCGAATACAAATGCAAAGCCCCAAATAAAAAATAGGAATCCAAAAATAAATGGCATGCCACTATTATTTGGCATGTGAATCTTTTCAATATTACCTCTAAATAGTTTGTATCCCTTTTTCTTGGAATCCCAGAAGGCCTCGGTTGAATCAACTGTCGGAGTGATTGCAAAATTATACTCTGGTACAGGTGATTTAGTTGCCCACTCTAACGAGCGAGCGTCCCATGGATCTGACGAAATATTTCTTGGTGAATTTTTGTAACTGTATAAAATATTGTAAACTATTAAAACAAATCCTACTAAAAGACCTAGAGCTCCTATAAAGGAAATCATATTCCAGATACCGAAACCAGTTGACTCAGAGTAAGTGTACATTCTTCTAGCTTGTCCATCTAAACCTGATATGAACATTGGGAAAAAGGCTACACAAACACTTATCGAAATAAACCAGAACGCCCATTTTCCAATTCTCTCGTTTAGCATGTATCCAAACATCTTTGGCCACCAATAAGTAAGACCAGCAAGCATTGCGAATACAACCCCAGGAATTATAACTAAGTGAAAGTGAGCTACTAAAAACATGGTATTGTGGTATTGATAGTCAGCACTGGCCATTCCAAGCATTACTCCTGTTACCCCACCAATTGTGAAAATAGGAATAAATCCTAAAGAATAAAGCATAGGAACTGTAAATTCAATTTTCCCTTTTCTAAGCGTAAACAGCCAGTTAAATATTTTGATACCGGTTGGTACAGCAATAGCCATAGTTGTGATAGAGAAAATACTATTAACCAAAGCGCCTTGTCCCATAGTGAAGAAGTGATGAACCCAAACTAAAAAGGACAGAACAGATATAGCCACTATGGAAATTACCATTGACTTATAACCATATAGATTTCTTCTTGCGAATGTTGGTATTATTTCACTGTATATTCCGAACGCTGGTAATATGAGGATATATACTTCAGGATGTCCCCAAACCCAGAATAGGTTTGCCCAAAGCATATCCATCCCACCATCAGTGGTTGTGAAGAAGTTAGTACCAAAAAGTCTATCCATTGTCCCCATAATTAACGCTATTGTTAAAATGGGAAAGGCAAAAACAATAATTAAGTTTGTAATCAATGCTGACCAAGTAAACATCGGCATTTTCATAAGAGTCATTCCTGGAGCTCTCATTTTTAGTATAGTAGTAACAAAGTTAATACCTGTTATCAATGTACCAATCCCAGAAATTTGTAAAGCAATCATGTAATAATTGGTACCTACTGACTTACTAAAATCTGTACCCGCTAGTGGAAAATAAGAAGACCATCCTGCATCTGGAGACCCCCCTACAACGAAAGATATGTTAAATAACATAGCTCCAAAGAAATATAACCAGAAACTAACGGCATTGAGCCTAGGAAAGGCTACATCTCTTGCGCCAATTTGTAATGGTACAACAAAGTTCATAAGTGCCATTATAAAAGCCATCGCCATAAATATAATCATAACTACACCGTGTGTAGTAAATACTTCATTATATTCCTGAGCATTCAATAAATTATTATCAGGAACAGCTGTTTGTGCCCGCATCATAATGGCATCTGCTCCACCACGGAAGAGCATTAGTAATGCGGAGATTAAATACATAATCCCTATTCTTTTATGGTCTACAGTTGTAAGCCACTCTCTCCATAGATATCCCCATTTCTTTGTATACGTAATAAATACTAGGATGCCTATCATGGTAAGGACTATAGCAACCATTGAAGCATAGATTGTTGGCCCAGGATTGGGAACAGCAAACCTATCAAAAAAATCCATGTAATAGTACTCCTTTCAAGAAAAAATAATTTTATTTGAAGAATATATAATTAATGGTCCATTCCTTCCATATCCATATCCTCCATGTCCATATCTTTTGTATTTTCTGTGTCTTCGTTTTTCTCTTCGCTAGTAGATTTTTTCATATCATGAGGTGGTGGTGAAAAGCCTAAATGAGTACCATTGAAAGTCAACTGACCTAAGTGTCCAGGATTTAAAAGCTCCTCAAATTTATCTTCTGTTAGCGTGTCAGCAGTATCCTTTACTTCTGATATCCACTTTTCATATTCTTCCTTTGACATTGCTTGAACATTAAAGGTTTGTTGAGCAAATCCTTCACCAGTAAAATTTGCGTTACGTCCCATATATTCTCCAGGAACATCGGCTGCTAAATTTAATGTGTTTAGCATATCTGCCATTGCGTACTTTTGCCCACCTAGCTGCGGTATCCAAAAGCTTGATATCGGGCCATAAGAATATAACTTAAACTGAATCGGGCGATCTGTAGGAATGAACAAATAATTAACGGTTTCTATATTTTCTTCTGGATAACTAAAATGCCACTTCCAGTTGGAAGATGAAGCGTAAATTACTAACGGCTCTTCCTTGTATCCTTTAGGTACATTTTCTACCTCATAGGTTGACTTAATGGTTATAAAAGATAGGAATGCCACTATCAGAATGGGAATAGCAGTCCATATAATTTCTAATTTAATACTTCCCTCGATATGAGGTGGTTCATAGTCCTTGGATTGTTTAGAAGCTTTATATTTCCAAAGCATATAAAAATATAAAGACAAAACTACTATAACTACGATTGCCATTGTCCAAATGGAAATTTTAATGACATCTGCAGTTATTCGACCTTGCGGTCCCTTTGGATCTAAAACCATTAAGGGCTCACATGCCGTTAAAACAACAAGACTAAGTAAGGTTGCAAAATATAAGATTTTTTTTAATTTCATATTTATTTTCCTTTCCTTGTAAAATTAAAGTTGATGTCTCCTTTCTGAATAATGCATACATGAACATTTAAGCATATTTAAATAAAAACATATGCGCAATTATTCATTTTAGTGTTAACTATACCTTTTAAGTTAGATTACACTACTCTCATAATGTTAACACAATAAAAATCATAGGAATGTGACAAAATATTGAAGGAAATTTATTCCATAACAGTTTGGTTATTACTATAATTTTTTGTTTCTATACTCTATAATTATATATGTTCATGTAAGCATGTTTAGATAAAGCTTATAATTA
>DALYNO010000428.1:0-3779 GCA_031975295.1 Anaerocolumna sp.
GGTTAGTATATGACAATAAACTGAATATGATATATAGTAGTAAGCTGTTTCCAACTAAAATTGAAGGTAACAAAGTGAAGGTTCTTACTATGAAATATCAGACACCCATTGGAAACTTTGTTATATTTGTGTCTGAAAATGAAGTTATTCATCTTGATGTGAATACTTCCAATTATAAAGCAGATGATGCCCTTCAGATTATTGGGGCTTTTTATGGTAATGAGAACGCTTATTTAGATGCTTTGACGAAAGTAAAGCATTATGATTATTTTCAGTGGAAAGAAATATCTGTAAATCATGAGCTTTTCCCTAGCTCAACAGAAAATGATGAGGAAGAATATCTGCTGCTCATATATATAAGTGAAGGTCAGGTACACACCATATGTTGTAAAGAAGGGGATAGTCTTACGTTAAATAGTACAAAGGCAAAGTTTATTGTCAAAGGGAGTGAGAAGGATAGGCTTATTTTAGAAGATATACCTCAGCTGGCATGGAATAAAGGTATGGATTGTACTTGGGGTGGAGCTTTAACATTGTGCTTGCATTACATGAAAGAAGAATACACCTATGAATATATCATGGGTGTATCAGGCGCTTGTTATCGCCTGGCATTTACTCCAGTATGGGACTACAGCTCCGTTGACGCCTTAGTAGCTTTTGATTATGCAAAAAGCGCCTTTTATGCCTTAGGGTACGAGTACTGGTGGGCAGATAGGATTGATAAATCTAAGCGTAGTGCAGAACGAAAGAATATTATGAAAGATTTACAGGGGGGAAAACCGGTTATTGCCATTAATCTGCGCATTGCCCCTGAATGGGGACTTATCACCGGTTATAAGGAGAACGGTAAGAAGTTTTTATGCAGAACATATTTTGATCAAGAGATATTTGACAAATATGAAAAGGTGGAGGAGTCATTTAAAGATACAAAGGGTTATTTGGAGGCAGATTGCTGGCCTTTTGCTATTTTGCATATCGGGAACAAGATAAATAAACCAAGCGATAAAGAAAATTTATACTATTCGCTTAAGATATTAATAGAGTCAAATGAGGCCTTGGAAAACAGAAATTACTATCAAGGAAGGAGCGCCTATGAAAAGTGGATTGAGGCTCTTGATCATGAAGACTGGTTTGAAAAGGCTAAAAGTGATGATATCAATCGAGTACTATCGGTTAATGACTATCAACTTAAAAATTTGCTGGATGCAAGAAAATGCGCATGGGAATACCTAAACAATAGTGTTGTACACATAGATCTGAAACAACAAGTACTATATACTCAAATCGTACAAATATACAAGGATATTTATGATAAGCTTAGTAATTTCTACAAAAAATTAAAGGACGGGGAAGGGGCCATACTCTCCTATAATGTAATTGAATCCAATACAGCCTCAACAAGAAGGCTTCGCAAAGAGCAAATTGGGCTACTAAAAGATTTAATGGAGGCTGAGATATTAGCTGGGAATATAGCCAAGGAAATTTTGGATATAAACGTATAATCCACTTACATTTCCATATCATCCATGTTATAGTAAAGAGCAGCATTTATACAATTGAAAAGAGTAACCAAAATGGATCATACTATCATGTTTAAAGACTATAGCGGTTTTCCAAAATGGATTTTATTGCATTCCTTTAATCAGCTCTTTTTCTTATAAAATGCATAAAGGAGTTATAGAAATGGCTAAATTACGAGAAACAGTATGTAAATATTATATATCCGCTGGTGTATGTGAAAAAGGAAGAGAAGCCAGTCATCAGGGCTATTGCCAGAAATGCGATAAATATTATCCAAGAGCAAGAGTACGTCATATAAATAAAAAGAAGCAAAAATTGAACCAGCTTAGAAAAAATGAAGAGTGATAAAGGATAGAGACATTATCAGAAATGGAGCAGCTTATAGATACATTTATATATTTCTTCTTGACTTTATTTTACTCTTGGTTATAATTAGTAATAATAACATAAGAAAAGCAAAGACGGAAAAGAGTAGAGCAATTAGAAACTTACAGAGAGAAGAACATTTGGTGGAAGTTCTTTATGTGGAAATTGTTCGAAAACCATTCCTGAGCTGTAACACTGAAATAAGTATGTGTTATCGTATACCTGCGTTAAAGGTTAGGATTTGTTAGAATCCGAAGTGAAAAGTTAAGGTGGAACCGTGCAGGAACTAATTGCACCCTTAGGCAGTACATTGCCTTTGGGTGCTTTTTTATTTTAGAATAGTAAAATCTATAAATAAAATGGATTAACAGGTTGGGTGCTGGCACATCGGAAATATGCTGATTTGCCCGCCTTCTGCTCTGCACCTTGTAGTTGTCATTGCAACTGCAAGAACAATAAGGATTTGGCATAGCCTAATCCTACTAGATTTCTTTTCTTATGTTATCAATTTTATTAGACAATTGCAAAACAGCAGATTCTAACTAATCTATCCTATTATTCATGTAAATATGCTAGCTTCCATTGTCCGATCAGGCAAGAATTGGCTGGTAAACTATATGAATTATATCATAAATAGTGAATTCTTTGCAGTTTCGCAATTACCTATATCAATTGTTTTATCGAAAGGAGACATAGGAATGAAAGTGATAATGAAAAACGGAAAAGTAATGGAGAGTTCATTTGTTAAGGAGGTGGGAAGAAACGCATTACGGCAAACAGCAGCCCATATCCTGGCACAAGCAGTTAAACGATTATATCCCGAGACAAAATGTGCCATTGGTCCAGCCGTTGAGAACGGATTTTATTATGATTTTGAATTTGGATTTGAATTTACAAGTGAGAAGCTACCTGTTATTGAGGCAGAGATGAGGCGAATTGTGAAAGAAGCGCATCCGCTGAAGAGAAGTATAGTAAGCTCTTTAAAGGCAAGAACTGCACTGGAAGAACGGCATGAAAGCTACAAACTAGAGATGTTAGATGAAATGCCAGAGGAGACAGAAATTACGTTCTTTCAACAAGGAGAGTATACAGAAATGTGTGGGGGAGAGCATGTAGTAAATACAAGTATAGTGAAAGCATTAAAACTAACGGTTGTAGCAGGGGCCTATTGGCGTGGTGATGAAAAGAATCGGATGCTTACAAGAATTTACGGTACAGCATTTTCTAAGCAAAGTGAACTTGACGACTATATAAATAAAGTAGAAGAGGCTAAGGCAAGAGATCATCGCAGATTAGGAAAAGAGCTTGGGTTATTTGCATTGATGGAGGAAGGAAGCGGATTTCCTTTTTTCTTACCCAAAGGAGTGGTTCTAAAGAATTTGTTACTAGATTATTGGAGAAAAGTTCATAACAGAGAGGGCTACCAGGAAATTTCTTCACCAATCATGTTACGTCGTGAACTCTGGGAGGTGTCTGGCCATTGGGAAAATTATCGTGAAAATATGTATACTACAGAAATAGACAATATGGATTTCGCATTGAAGCCAATGAATTGTCCTGGTGGAATGCTTGTATACAAAATGCAACCTCACTCTTACAGAGAACTTCCAATTCGTATGGGAGAGCTTGGACTTGTACATCGTCATGAGAAATCGGGTGTATTACATGGATTAATGCGAGTACGATGTTTTACGCAGGATGACGCTCATATATTTATGATGCGTGAACAAGTAACTGAGGAAATTAAAAAAGTTGTGAAGCTTATTGATGAAGTCTATCAAAAATTTGGATTTCGTTACAGGGTTGAGCTCTCAACAAGACCACAAAAAAGTATTGGTACGGATGAAGATTGGAAGGAAGCAATAGAGGCCTTGCAGAATGCTCTTGAGGAA
>DALYNO010000429.1:0-3744 GCA_031975295.1 Anaerocolumna sp.
GAAAATCTTCATTTCTCGACCCCCCATGTACAAAATCTATTCAACGATAGCAGTTTTAATTATCACTGGGTCATCTCTCTTAGCAGAGTAGTGGAATTGACTTGGAACGGCAATATTGGCAGAGGCATTCTTTTGGTAGACATGAATTTTAGCGGAATAGAACAAGTGTTTACCAAAGTGAATACTAACAATTCCGGCTATGTTTATTTGATTGATAGCAATGGTGAGATTATATACCACCCAAAGCAGAACTTAATAAACTCCAGTCTTCTTCATGAGAACAATGGAATTGCTGCAAAGTATGAGGATGGGACCCATGAGGAGAAATTTGAAGAGGAAAACCGAATGGTGACTGTAAGAACGGTAGGCTATACGGGCTGGAAGATTGTTAATGTCACTCCCACAGATGAATTCTATCTGAGTTATAACCAAATGCAGCTGTTTACAGCAATGATTATTACCTTAACCATCTTCCTTATCTTTTTTGGGAATCTATTTGTCTCTTATCTGATTGGAAATCCAATCAAAAAGCTGGATGATTCTGTAAAAGACCTGGAATACGGTAAATTGAACTTAAATATTTTTATTGGGGGATCATATGAAATCCAGCATTTAGGAAGAACGATAACTTCTGTGGTTATGCAGATGCATAAGCTAATGGACGAGATTGTATTGGAGCAGGAGAAAAAAAGAAAGAGTGAATTTGATTCCCTTCAAGCGCAAATTAATCCTCATTTCCTTTATAACACATTGGATTCCATTGTATGGATGGTAGAAAGTGAGCGCTATTCCGAGGCTATTTCCATGGTAACAGCATTGGCGAATTTGTTCCGGATTAGTTTGAGTAAGGGGAAGAATATCATAACCATTCGAGAAGAAATTGAACACGCACAGAATTATCTTTACATACAAAAAATACGTTACAAGAATCGTTTTCAGATTACATTTGATATTTCACCAGAAATCTATGAATGCAGTACCATAAAACTTATCGTTCAGCCCTTGTTGGAAAATGCCATTTACCATGGGGTAGAATACATGGATGGGGAGGGTGAGATAACCGTAAAAGGTTACCTAAAGAATGAGGAAGTATATATAGACGTAACGGATAATGGGCTTGGAATGCCAGAGGAATCTGTGGGTCTTATATTAACAGATGAAAATAGAATCCATAAGAATGGTTCTGGAATAGGTTTAAGTAATGTTCATCAACGGATTCAACTATATTTTGGAATGGATTATGGACTGGAGATAGAGAGTGTTCTGGATGAAGGTACAACCGTCCATATTCATCTGCCACGGGTGGTTTATAAAGAAGGAGGATGAAACTATGAAGAAAAATAGAAGACAACTTTTGGTCATCCTACTTCTTAGCTGCCTGTTTGGACTACTGTTAGTCAGTATCTATTTTTACATTAATGATACAAACAGGAAAGAAAAAACGGCCAAGATATCTGTAATTGTTTATAGCAATAACAGTGACCGCTGGGCTACTCTTAAGAAAGGGATAGACCAGGGTGCAGATGATTATAAAGCAGAAGTGAATTTCGTGACAATGACAGCTGAAGATAATGTGGAAGAACAAAAGATGTTAATCGACCGAGAAATTGTAAATGGTGCAAAGGGAATTATTCTAGCTGCAGCAGACAGCAAAGCTATGGCACAGACGGTCAAAGAGTATTCTTTTCTCGTTCCGATTGTTATGGTGGAA
Source organism: Anaerocolumna sp. (assembly GCA_031975295.1). Lineage (GTDB taxonomy): Bacteria > Bacillota > Clostridia > Lachnospirales > Lachnospiraceae > Anaerocolumna. The sequence continues at coordinate 1,712 of DALYNO010000429.1, forward strand.
ACAAATGTGGAAGATTTAGAGGATATTGCCTACATTTCTGCCGATAACTACAGTATGGGTTTAAATATTGGAAGATCTGTATGTTTAAACAGCTCTGAGCCAAAGACAGTTGCTGTTTTTATGAACAACCTCCAGCGAAATAGTGTAGCACAACGATACGAGGGGTTAATGGATAGCCTGGCATATACAGAATATACTATCCAGCCTTGGGAGAAAAAAGATAAGAATATGGATGCTTGTCTATTTCTGCAGGAAATGTTTAAGAAAGAACCAATCGATGTGATTGTGGCTTTAGATGATGAAAGTCTTGAGAAAGTGGTTGATGCAGTGGAACTCTCCGAAAGTGCAGTTGAAATCTATGGTATTGGAAGTTCAGATAAGATTGTACATTATCTGGATTACGGCGTGATCAACTCAATTGTTTTTCAGAATGAATTTAATATGGGGTATCTGAGTATGCAAGAAGTAGTCAATGAGATTAACGAAAAGCAAAACATACTTGATGTAGATATTGAGTTTCGTACTGTAAACAAGGAAACAATGTATCTGCCAAAGAATCAAAGATTAGTATTTCCGATTGTACAGTAAGGGGGATTATTATGACTTCAAAGAAAATAATATTGCCAGTGATTATTGTCTTTATCGTTATCTGTATTTTTAGTATAAATGTTGTCATGGGGAAGCTTGATAAACCGAAAGAAGAAGTAGGAAGGAAAACCAGTATAAAGATAGGTGTAAGTATCTATAATCAATATGACACTTTTATTTCCAGCCTTGTTAACAATCTGACGGAGGATGCAAAACGAAAGGAACAGGAAGTAGGGACTACATTTACTCTTGATATTATGTATGCAGGAGGCAGCCAAGTCACACAGAATTATCAAGTAGAAGATTTTATTGAACAGGACTATGATATTCTTTGTATTAACCTGGTAGACCGAACAGATGCTTCCATTGTAATCGATATGGCCATGCATGCTAATATTCCGGTAATCTTTTTTAACCGGGAATTAGTAGAAAGGGATTTACAGCGTTGGGATAAATTATACTATGTTGGTGCGGTAGCCTTGGAATCGGGAATTATGCAGGGTGAAATTATAGTAGAAGCCTGTAGAGCGGATTTTAGCAGTATTGATAAAAATAAAGATGGTACTTTGCAGTATGTAATTCTGGAAGGGGAGCCGGGACATCAAGACTCCTCCATTCGAACGGAGTATGTCATGAAAACAATAACAGATACCGGCATCAGCGTAGAAAAACTGGGAGATGAAATTGCCAATTGGAATCGTGCCCAAGGTGAAACCAGAATGTCCCAATGGTTAAAAAATCTTGGTAATACAATAGAAATTGTAATAGCAAACAATGATGATATGGCACTTGGTGCTATCGATGCTATGAAAAAGGAGAAAGTTACGAACCCTCCCATGGTCGTAGGAATTGACGGTACGAAAGTCGGACTGGAAGCAGTCAAAAATGGAGATATGATTGGAACCGTTCTAAATGATGCGAAAGGGCAAGCCAATGGTATTGTGGAATTAGCCTATTCCATAGTTATGAAAAAGACATTACCAGATGGAGTGCAGTTAATTGACGGGAAATATATCAGAAAACCTCATATAAAAGTGACACCCCTAAATATCGATGAAGTATTAAAGTAAAGGTCATATAACATATAATTTTCTATTGGGCTAAAAATAAAATGATTGGTATCCTATATCCTATTTAGGATAATGGTACCAATCATTTTGTATAAGATAGGGGAGTTATCTTATTTTTTATTGAAGTTAGTTAACTTTGGTAATATTAATGTAATTCTAGTTAAAACTAGATATAGTAAAACCACATCAATAGGAAACATTATTGTTGATTTAATAATTCTCATAGATAGCAATACGATAAAAGCCTGCCCGTAGAGAATGGAGAGCCAATATGTTGTTAGCCCTAAGTCGATGAAGACAGTGATGATTAGCTTTGCTATAATGCTTCTTTTGATAGTTATCTTTTTGCGATAAAACATAATGCCATAAATAACA
>DALYNO010000430.1:0-3730 GCA_031975295.1 Anaerocolumna sp.
AAAATTTAGGATTTAATTTAGCAATGTCACCAATGGTATTTAAGCCAAGACCCCTAAGAATCTTAGCAGAAGATCTTCCCACAAAGTATAGTTCCTCTAAAGGTAGTGGCCACATTTTTATTGGTACCTCTTCTGGAAATAAAGTGTGTACCTTATCCGGTTTTTGAAAATCAGAAGCCATTTTAGCCAGCAGTTTATTACTAGAAATTCCGATATTCACGGTAAATCCTAAATCATTTTTGACTTTTTCTCTAATAAATTCAGCAGTTTCTACTGGACTTGAATTTGGCAAAATGGATCCAGTCATATTTAGAAATGCTTCATCTATGGAAAAGAGTTCAATCTCTGGTGTGAATTCATATAACAGTGCCAAAAGATTTCTAGAACATTCTTCATAAAGAGAATGGTTCGGAGGCACTAGTAATAGCTCAGGACATTTTTTCAGGGACTGATGAATGGGTTCTCCAGTTTGAATGCCATACTTCTTAGCAGGTATTGACTTGGCTAATATTATGCCGTGTCGTTTGGTAGAATCTCCACCTACAGCGGAAGGAAGGGTTCTTAAATCTAGGGTGGTTTTTAGCACACGTAATCTATATGCTGCTTCCCAGCTTAAAAATGCGGAATTCACATCTATATGAAATATAATTTTTTTGTTCATTATAATAACCATTCCTTTCTTGAACCTGCATATTTTTTGGCTGTGTTATTTCCATAATTAACAAGTATTATTCTTGGTTTTTTACATAAACTATATCCAGAGCTTCCAATAATATTTTGAATAAATTTTAATAAAGAAGCAAAAGGCAGTTAAATTTATCTGATATAAATATAGTTACAAACAAACGTTTGCTGCATGTTATTATTATAACATAAATGAAAGAATAGCAAATAGTTTTTTACTTGATTATTAGGAAATAGGCCGGATTATACTAAAAATATAATAGAAACCACCTTATATAAAAGGGCGAAAATGATAATAATATAACAAAAAATGCCTTTAATCGAATTTTTTATTTCCTTTTCATATAAAATGGGGTATAATATCTAAAAGTTGTTTTACAGCTTGTATCTAAAACTTTAAAATGGAGGTATAGTAAGTATGTTAGTATCAGCTAAAGATATGCTTAATAAAGCGAAAGCAGGCCATTATGCAGTAGGTCAGTTTAACATCAACAATCTTGAATGGACAAAAGCAGTGCTTTTAACAGCACAGGAATTAAATTCACCAGTTATATTAGGTGTTTCCGAAGGTGCTGGAAAATATATGTGTGGCTATAAAACAGTAGTAGGAATGGTAAATGGTATGTTAGAAGAATTAAAAATTACTGTTCCTGTAGCTCTACACCTTGATCACGGCAGCTATGATGGAGCATTAAAATGCATTGAAGCAGGATTTTCTTCCATCATGTTTGATGGTTCCCACTATCCGATTGATGAAAACATCACTAAAACTACTGAACTAGTTAAAATCTGTAGTGAAAAAGGACTTTCCTTAGAAGCTGAAGTTGGATCTATCGGCGGAGAAGAAGATGGTGTTGTAGGTGCTGGTGAACTTGCAGATCCTAAGGAATGCAAAGCTATTGCTGATCTTGGAGTAACAATGCTTGCAGCAGGTATTGGTAATATCCATGGTAAATATCCTGATAACTGGGCAGGTTTAAGCTTTGAAACTCTTGATTCTATTCAAGGTTTAACAGGTGATATGCCATTAGTTCTTCATGGTGGTACAGGAATTCCTGAAGATATGATCAAAAAAGCAATCTCTCTTGGAGTAGCTAAAATCAATGTAAATACAGAATGCCAGCTTACATTTGCAGCAGCAACTCGTAAATATATTGAAGAAGGTAAAGATTTAGGCGGAAAAGGATTCGATCCTCGTAAACTTTTAGCTCCTGGTTTTGAAGCAATTAAAGCAACAGTAAAAGAAAAAATGGAATTATTCGGTTCTGTAGGTAAGGCTTAATAATTTATTATAATAAATTTATATGCGGGTTTGTAAGTGTCTATGAGGTTGTATAATTTCGTAGATATCTACAAGCCCGCATGTGCTTTATTAGAACTGCGATTTCTAAAAGTGCTATATAAATGCACCATAGGAATAAAATGAGTGGTAAAATAGGACCATAAAAAGTGCAAATAATTTGACATATGTTTTAGGTTACTCTATAATAATCGAAGTAATATAACTTCCTATACATATTGATTACGGGAAGTTGATTTTAACTGAGAAAATTATCATTTAAGGCATGTAACTTAAATGGAGATTCACGCAAATAAAAAATACAATGTTTTAAAGAAGTAAAGAAAAATTGTGTACAGCAAGTATTAAAGTGCGAAAGGAGTATATGGAATGGAATATTTAGAGAAATATAAATTATGGACTTCTGATCATTACTTTGACGAAGAAACCAGACAAGAATTAATTCATTTAAAAGACAATGATGGAGAAATCAAGGATCGTTTCTATAAGGATCTTGAATTTGGTACAGGAGGGCTTCGTGGAGTTTTAGGTGCCGGAAGTAATCGTATGAATTTATATACTGTTAGAAAGGCTACCCAAGGTCTTGCCAATTATATATTAAAGCAAGGCGGAGCAGATAAGGGAGTAGCAATTGCATATGATTCAAGAAGAATGTCTCCTGAATTTGCGAATGAAGCTGCACTATGCTTAAATGCAAGTGGAATTAAAGCATATGTATTTGAATCTCTAAGACCTACACCAGAATTGTCCTTTACAGTTAGAGAACTTGGATGTATATCTGGTATTGTAATAACTGCTAGTCATAATCCTGCTGAATATAATGGTTATAAAGTATATTGGGAAGATGGCGCACAGATTACTTATCCCAAAGACGAAGAAATAATAGGTGAAGTAAATGCTATTACAGATTATGCTTTAGTGAAAACTATGGACAAAGAAGCTGCTGTGGCAGCAGGCCTTTACCATGTGATTGGATCAGAAATAGATGATAAATATATGAATGAATTAAAGAAATTAGTGGTTAATCCTATTTCAGAAGAATGTAAAGATATGAAAATAGTATATACACCTCTTCATGGAACGGGTAATATTCCTGTAAGAAGAATATTAAAGGAACTGGGTTTTCATCATGTTTATGTTGTACCAGAACAAGAATTACCAGATCCTGATTTTACAACAGTAGGATATCCTAATCCTGAAGATCCTAAAGTATTTACACTTGCTAAAAAGCTAGCAGACGAAGTGGGTGCAGATATTATTCTTGCAACAGATCCAGATGCAGATAGATTAGGTGTTCAGGTAAGGGGCAGAGATGGTGAATTCGTCCTGCTTACAGGTAATCTTTCAGGTGCTTTGATTGCAGAGTATGTATTTTCTCAAAAAGCTGCTCATAATGAACTTCCTTCCAATGCTGCCCTAGTTAAAACTATTGTGACTGGTAATATGGCGGATCAGATTGCTAAATACTATAATGCTGCATTAATTGAAGTGTTAACTGGGTTTAAATATATTGGTGAGCAAATCAAATTATATGAGGAGACAGGAGCTCATGAATATATTTTTGGTTTTGAAGAAAGTTATGGTTGTTTGATTGGAACCCATGCAAGAGATAAAGATGCAGTAGTTGCAGTTATGACTTTCTGTGAAGCAGCGGCTTATTATAAGAGTCAAGGCATATCACTTTATGATCAAGTGAACGCTCTGTATGAAAAGTATGGCTATTTTAAAGAAGATTTAGTATCAGTT
>DALYNO010000431.1:0-3723 GCA_031975295.1 Anaerocolumna sp.
TAATTAAATTATTAATCATTCATATCGAAAGTATACTTCCTTAGGTATCATTGGGATGTGTACAAGTTTTAGAGGTTATATAAGATAGACAATTGGGAATCAAATCTTTCAGCAGGCTTTTGACACTCTAATCCTATGATGTGGGGTAATAAGCTCAGCCTAGCAATTTCCACAAATCAGAAAGTCTCATACTTCGATTCCAATACATAAGAATACCTAATTTTCATAGAAAAGGTCTTCTAATGCATTTGCAGACGCATTGGTTCTTCCGGTTTGTGCAAAATGCTTATGCAGTGTTTAGGTTGGACTATTTGACCCAGGTATCATCCTATTATTATAATTATAAACAAGAATAATTATGCCTTATATAATTGTTAGTTTGTAGAAAGAAATTCTGAAGAATACCAAAGCATAATATCCATAATAATCCAACTTATGCTATATTTAATATATACATCATAACCAGTACAGTAATAAAAATCAAGTAATTATTTCACCGAATTTTATTAAGAAACCGTTGATTTTGCATTAAGATGCAACTCCAACGGTTTCTTCATTTTGTATGATTCATAAATACGCTTCTTAATTCTTCATATATCACCAAACCATACCAGATAATCCACAATGAACTACTGTTTTATTTACTTAACTGTCCTAGACGATCTTTCACTTGTTCCATTAAGAGTGTATATTTATCTAATTTGTCTTTCTCTTCCTTAAGCTTTGCTTCTGGTGCTTTACTGACAAATTTTTCGTTGCTTAACATACCCTTTACTCTTCTTAATTCACCCTCTAATCGCTCTTCTTCTTTTTTCAGTCTCTCTATTTCCTTATCAACATCTACCAACTCTGCAAATGGCATATAAATAACCGCTTCCGGAATTAACGCAGTTACTGCATCTGATGGAATACCTGCCTTATCTGATTGTATCTTAATTTCAGATGCATATCCAAGGGTTCCAAAAAATACAGCACTGTTTTTGAAAATGTCTTGTAATTCCGTATTTTCAGTCACTACTATAACAGATGCTTTCTTACTTGGTGGAACATTCATGCCGGTACGGACATTTCTAATACTCTTAACAGCTTCTTTCATAATTTCAACTGCTTTTTCTTGGGTTGTATAAGCTAGCGCCTCTTCATAAACTGGCCATACAGATATCATTATGGATTCCTCCATATCGATACCACTGGTTAGACCAGATTCCATAAGAGTACAGTATATTTCTTCTGTAATAAATGGCATAAAAGGATGTAATAATTTTAAGGATGTAATTAATACATGTTTTAATGTCCATAAAACAGCACCTTTGGTTTCATCAGCATCATTGTATAGTCTAGGTTTAACCATTTCAATATACCAATCACAGAACTCTTCCCAGATAAAGTCATAGATTTTACCAACTGCAATGGCAAGCTCGAAATTGTCCATATTATCTGTTACATCTTTTACCAAAGTATTTACTTTTGATAATATCCATTTATCTGCATCAGTTAAATGTGCTTTATCCACCCCGGCATCATTTCCACCCTTTTCTAAATTCATCATGATAAATCTAGAAGCATTCCATACTTTATTGGCAAAATTTCTGCTGGCTTCCACTCTCTCCCAGTAGAATCTCATATCATTGCCAGGTGCATTTCCAGTGACAATAGTAAGTCTTAGGGCATCTGCACCGTATTTATCAATGATTTCTAATGGATCTATACCATTTCCAAGAGACTTACTCATTTTACGTCCCTGTGCATCTCTTACTAGTCCGTGAATTAAGACTTTCTTAAATGGTGCTTTACCTGTATATTCATAACCTGAAAATACCATTCTAATGACCCAGAAGAAAATAATATCATAACCAGTTACCAATACATCCGTAGGATAAAAATAATCTACATCTTCTGTCTTCTCAGGCCAGCCAAGTGTTGAAAATGGCCAAAGAGCAGAACTAAACCAAGTATCCAGGGTATCTTCATCTTGTTTTAGATGATTATGTCCACATTTTGGGCAAGTATCTGGAACATCTTTAGATACAACTGTTTCCCCACAGGCATCACAGTAATAAGCTGGAATTCTATGTCCCCACCATAATTGTCTGGAGATACACCAATCCCTAATGTTGTCAGTCCAGTTAAAATACGTTTTTTCAAAGTGTTCTGGAATAAACTCAACTTCTTTTTCTTTTACAGCTTTAATAGCAGGTTTAATTAATTCATCCATTTTAACGAACCATTGTTGTTTGATTAATGGTTCAACTGTTGTATGACATCTATCATGGGTACCTACATTATGAACATGGTCTGCAACTTTTACTAATTGGCCAAGCTCCTTAAGTTCAGAAACCATAAGCTTTCTAGCTTCATAACGATCCATTCCTGCATATTTCCCACCATTGTCATTAATGGTTGCATCATCATTCATCACATTTATTTCAGGTAAGTTATGTCTCTTGCCAACTTCGAAATCGTTAGGGTCATGAGCAGGTGTTATTTTAACTACCCCTGTACCAAATTCCATTTCTACATATGCATCTGCAATAATAGGAATTTCTTTGTTGACCAAAGGTAATATAACATTTTTACCGATTAAGTGTTTGTATCTGTCATCCTCAGGATGTACTGCAACAGCAGTATCACCAAGAAGTGTCTCAGGTCTTGTAGTAGCAACTTCTAAAAATTCATCACTTCCAGCCACTTGATATTTAATATGCCAGAAATGACCGCTTTGTTCTTCATGTTCAACTTCTGCATCAGAGATACTTGTCTTACATACCGGACACCAGTTAATAATCTTAGAACCTTTATAGATATATCCTTTTTCATATAATTTAATAAAAACTTCCATTACTGCTTTTGAACAGCCTTCATCCATAGTAAAACGTTCTCTGTCCCAATCGCAGGAGGAACCTAGTTTCTTTAACTGACCGATAATTCTTCCGCCGTATTCTTCTTTCCATTCCCAGGCTCTTTTCAGAAAACCTTCTCTGCCAAGATCTGCTTTATCAATTCCTTCTTTTTTAAGCTGCTCAATTATTTTAACTTCTGTTGCAATACTTGCATGATCGGTACCAGGCTGCCAAAGTGCATTAAATCCTTGCATTCTTTTAAATCGAATTAATATATCTTGTAATGTATTATCCAGCGCATGTCCCATATGAAGCTGCCCTGTAATATTGGGAGGAGGCATTACAATGGTAAAAGGTTTCTTAGATCTGTCAACCTTAGCTTTAAAATACTTCTTACTCTCCCATTTCTTATAAAGTCTTTCTTCAATATCCCCCGGATCATAGGTTTTTCCTAATTCTTTATTCATAGTAACATCCTTTCAATTTTATCAACTATTATGAAATCACATAGTTTCATTTTTTCCTAATCATATACACACCTGCTTACACATCAGCACTAGAAGCTATTGAATCTTTGAGACGGTATATTCAATCACGCACTTTTAGCTTCCATTCATGAAATTAAAAAAAGACCCTCCGTCTAAAAAGGACGAAGAGCCGTGGTACCACCTTTATTCATGGCAAAAAGCTGCCATCTTATATCTCTAACGGGACTAACCGGTATTTTCTACTTTATTTCAAAAATACTGTTCAAAAGCTACCTTCAATAAGATTTCATAAGATGACCTTTCAGCCATGGATCATCCTCTCTGCTATGAAAAAGCTTATCTACTCCTCTTTATCACTACATTTCTCTATATATCATTATAATTTATTATATCCT
>DALYNO010000432.1:0-3717 GCA_031975295.1 Anaerocolumna sp.
CGCTCATTTAAGATATAAAAATGATAGTTTATACCCAAGCATATCTGTTCATTGGATGTATGATTGTGTAATTACAACAATATAAAAAAATATAATTGGAGGTTATTTATGAAAAAAAATATTGTTATTTTAATTATTGGTATTGCATTACAAACATTACTTATGATTTATTTATCCAGTATACTGAATTCACTTACTATTATTACATTTATGCTTTTTACTATATTACTACCTAATATTATTATTGCAATTAGTTCATTATTGTTTGCGATATTCACTAAAGTAAAACGTAAAGTAATTCTATCAATAAATGTATGTTATGCATGTATTTCGGCAACTATATCATTGATATTCTGCAGCATATTTGTTGATAATGATTTAATGAATATTTTGATAGAAAATACTGTGGTCTCTGATAATATGCAAGTATCTATAACACTAGCTACAGCTGGTGACAATATTCAGAGCTATATTATTGCTGTGGCTTTAGCTGGTATATCAACTTTAATAGCAGACAAAATAAAAAATCGTTATTCTGGTAAAAAAATGCCAGTAACTGATTTATATGATAATTAGATAATAATTCTTATGATTAATATATTATCCTAGATTATTCATCTAATTATTTCTAACGGTGCTACACACCGCATAGGTACTGTATTTTCATCTTTTATTGTATTCACTTCCTATGACAATAATCTCATTTTCTACGGAACTACTTTTCCCATGAACAGTCTCTACCCAAGTATTGATTACATGTTCTGAAAGATTACCAGTGCTGGGATCATGTGGGTATGAAAGACCATCTTATGGGTAAGATTGACTCCGAAGGTGACATTGTTGATACCACATATAGATATATAGACTGGATGACTCATAATCCCATTGGGGTTAAAGAATGTAAAGAATGTAAATATCTTCCTGCATGTGGCGGAGGATGCGCTTCCGTAAGCTATTCTAAAGATAAGACATATCATTCAAATGGTTGCTATAAGATTAAAGGAGTTGTTGAAAAACAAGTTGAGCGTTTGTTTTTAAAGAAACAAGAAGGGACAGTAGAAAATGCTTAAGCTTTGTCTCAGATATATTTATCACACTTTCACACTGAGGTTTGCGTTCTGAGAATGAATGCAAGCACTCATTCTCAGAACATGGAGGCAAATTATGAATGTCCTTACTGTAATCTTTAATGTTTTGTTGTCAATGGTGGTTTCTTTTACATTAATTGCAACAGGGTACTACTTGAAAAACCATGTACAAATGGAGATGAGTTCTAACGGCATTTCTGTTCCCGCTGCAAAAAAATCATTAGAGAAATGGTTGTTTGCGCAGGTTATCGGTCCCCGTATAACTGTCAGATTTGGATTTGTATCATTAGTCTTGGCAGTATTTGTTGCAATATTAATATTGATATTCGGCATTAATACAGATATTGCGGTATATGTGGGTAACGGAATAGGATTCGTGTTCGTTTTCGCAATGCTTATTGTTGTTGAAAAACGTGTAAGCAATTTTTCGCTGGATACCGATGTTATAGATAATAATATGCTTAATGCTCTATGGATTAAAATTGTCTATAAACTCATAGAATCTCGTGAGTATGAAAAACTTGAAAAGTTTGTAAATGAAAGTCATTATAACAAAGATTCCTTGCGCATGTACATGAAAGATTGACCGTTCAAGGCTGTTTTTTCATAATTTAATTGCTTATTTAATTGTTTTTTGTTGATTTATTGAACTTCCGCGATACTTTTGTTGTATATTAAAAGATTAAGAGCTAAGTATAATTTAGCTAATAAAGATAAGGAGTGTATAGCATGCTGGAGTTCCTTTGGGAGTTGATTTTCGATGGACAGAGATAAGAAATATTTATATGAATATTCTGTCTTTAAGAAACAGGTCACAGGGTCTGGTGTGGCCTGTTTTGTGTATGCCGTATGTCCGGCGAAACTGGTCCACTTAAATCGGTGTAAGTCTGACCACGGTAATCTCCAGTGAGCCGTGTAGCTAAATCCAGTGTGTTGTAGTAATGCAGGGTGTTAACCAGATTGATAATTTCTCGAAAGAGGGCAAGAATTATGCAGACTGTAACATAAACGAGAATCTCTCCTTTGAATCAAATATAATGCAGGTGAGATAGAGTATCGAATACTGAATTGTGATGGTGGTAGTTGTAGTTGGATCAAAGACCTTATGAACCAGAACCCTGTTCCAGCGTGATCGTTTTCATACTCATCAAGATATTCGCAGAAAATTGTTTCTATGATTGTACTGATATTTTTAATTTCGTTATGAAATATATCTTTCTACTCGGAACATCCCGTTAGTATTAATAAGAAGATAATAATACTTAGAAATTAAATCATACTACCTTCAAAACATTATTATAGCCTATTATTAACAGGTTATAATTTATTGTCGTTCATAGTCTATAATATTAATCATCATAGGGTGTATCTTATAGATACATATCCGCTACCAAACATATATACTAACTCTATCACTTTCAAAGTATCTCCATGCCATCAGTTTTAGTAACAACACTTGACTATTATATTCATAGTTTGTCTTAAATATGGCAAAATATAATAACCGGACATACACAATTCCTAATTTCATAAATATATATATTGTAAGCATAAGTTTCAAGGAGTCTAGGTATGAAGAAGAAAGGAATACTGATACTTGTACTAACCGCCTTAATTGCAACTCTTTTATCAGGTTGTAGTAAAGATGGCGATTTAATAAAAGTTCAGTTAAACGAAGTGGCGCATTCAATTTTTTATGCGCCTCAATATGCTGCATTAGAACTTGGCTATTTTGAAGATGAGGGCCTTGATGTTACTTTAGTAAATGGTCTTGGAGCTGATAAAACAATGACAGCAGTTCTTTCAGGAGAAGCAGATATTGGATTTATGGGACCAGAAGCATCTATTTATGTGTATAACGAAGGTGCAGAAGATTATGTAGTAAACTTTGCACAGTTAACTCAAAGAGCAGGTAATTTCTTAGTTTCTAGGGATAAAAATGAAGCGTTTAAATGGGATAATGTGAAAGGTAAGACAGTTATAGGTGGCAGGGCTGGAGGTATGCCTCAAATGGTATTTGAGTATATCTTGAAGAAAAACGGTCTTGACCCCAAATCAGACTTAACTATAATCCAAAATATCGATTTTGGTTTAACTGCTCAGGCATTTGCAGCAGGAACAGGTGATTATACCATAGAATTTGAACCAGCAGCAACTGCACTTGAGAAAGAAGGAACTGGAACTGTAGTAGCATCTCTTGGTATTGAAAGTGGTAAGGTGCCTTATACAGCTTATTCAGCAAAGAAGAGTTATATTGAGAAAAATCCTGAAGTCATTCAGAAATTCACAAACGCAGTACAAAAAGGTTTAGATTATGTAAATTCTCACACGCCTGAAGAAATTGCCAAGGTAATTTCACCTCAGTTTAAAGAAACAGAAATGGATACCCTCACTAAAATAGTTGGAAGATATCACGACCAGGAAAGCTGGAAAGGTGATACTGTATTCTTAGAAGAAAGTTTCACTTTATTGCAGGATATTTTAGAAGAGGCAGGAGAATTATCTGAAAGAGCACCTTATGCTGATTTGATTAATACAGAATTTGCAACAAAGGTAGCGAAATAAAATATAATGAAATGGGGCTGTCGCACTAAATGTGCGGCGCCCTTTTTACATTTATGATGTTTAT
>DALYNO010000433.1:0-3693 GCA_031975295.1 Anaerocolumna sp.
TTATATGATACTCTAAGTATCAATATCATCTGTAATCTACTTTATTTAATGTATGTATCTAATGCAAAGCTGATAATTAATGCACGATTAATCTTCTTTAATACGTCTTGATCTAGATGACATACCTTTTCTTTTAATCTGGACTTGTCAATGGTCCTGACTTGTTCTAATAAAATAACTGAATCTTTAATGATTCCATATTTATCAGCATCGATTTCAACATGTGTAGGAAGTTTCGCTTTATTCATTTTCGATGTTATAGCTGCACATATCACTGTGGGACTATGTTTATTTCCTGTGTCATTTTGTATAATAAGAACAGGCCTTACACCTCCCTGTTCGGAACCAATTACAGGTCTTAAGTCTGCATAAAAAATATCGCCTCTTTTTATAATCACTTTTCTCACACTCCATTTTATGGCTTTAGTCTTATTATTTCCAATTTTGACTGGTGTATTCCATAAAATATCTTCTTTATGTGACCTTTTAGCAATATTTTATCCTATATTGAATAAAGTTTGATTATTTTCATTATTTTAACCTTACATTATTATACTGAATTCTTTCTAATCGAACCCTTATAGCGAAGGATAACGTTCTCAATTACATATTCACTTACGAACTATATTATGCTACCATCAGGTATTTTATCTAATTCATCACTACTTTACCTATAGTTAATCGGGATATAAACACCTTCCTCTCCTATAATAGAATAGCCAATCATTTCTTATCTAATTGGGTCATTACTTCTTAATTCTATTCCTATTCTTTCTATAGCAATACTAAATCAAACAATATATTCTTAATAGATTCATAGGTAGTACGCAAATACTTTATCTTATGCTCAAAAATTGGTTTCTGTACTGTTGCTAAACTAAAATATATTCTCTTTCATTACTACAGAAAGCATTTCTATAATGTTACTTGCTAATAATGAATAGGTTCCATACTTTTCTTTTCCTGCATCTCCTGATAATCCATGGATATATACACCCAGTTCACTAGCCTTAGCAGGAGCTAATCCTTGTGCAATCAAACCAGCTATAATTCCGGTTAAGATATCTCCAGAACCACCTGTTGCCATTCCGTTATTTCCTGACATATTAATATACCTGTTTTTTCCTTGGGCGACAATTGTTCTGGCATCCTTTAAAACATAAATCAGATCATTACCTTCTGTACAGATATCTGCAAAGGATAAAACCCTATCTTTTATTTCTTGAACTGATATCTTTAATAAATCAGATAATTCCTTCATATGAGGCGTTAAAATGGTTTGCTTGGGTAATATCTTCTTAAAATACTCAATTCTTTTTATAATGCTATTCTTGCTTAACTCCTCATCTGCTAATTTACTCAGCATTTGTATGGCATCTGCATCCAGTATTAGTGGTTTTGTGGTGTTTTGGAGCACATATGCAAAGATTGCTTTGGCATTGTTTGTAAATCCCATACCTGGCCCCATTACAATAACACTTGCCCAATCCATCATAGCCCTAATATCCTCTAATAGTTGTACTTCCAACGCATCTATATCATAGGTGTATAATAATGCCTCTGGCAGGCTAGTGGCAATTGCAGTTTTATTCTGGGTGTGTGTAACAACCTTAACTAACCCTGCACCGGTACTATAAGCAGCTTTGGCGCTAAAGTAGCAGGCACCGTAAATGTCTTTGGAACCCGCTATTACTAAAACTTTTCCAAATGTTCCTTTATTAGAATTACTCTTTCTAACAGGAAGATTACATAAATCTATATTTTCATAAATATATCCGCAATAGCCTATATGTTTTAATGCTATTTCTGGGAACCCAATATCAACTAATTCAATTTTACCTGCTGCTTCATAGCCTGGATAGAGAATAAGACCCATTTTTAGATAGCCAAAAGTCACAGTAACAAATGCATTGACTACCGCACCCATGGCATTACCAGTATCTGATGACAAACCGGAGGGAATATCCACAGAGATAACTTTTTTTCCTGTAGCATTGATTCTTTCTATCAAATTGATAAAATATTCATCTAATGCCCTGTTTAGACCTACACCAAATATTGCATCTACTAATATAGTATATTCATCCAGCTCCAGTTTGTTATAGATAGATATGCTTAAATTTTTGGCTATATCCATTTGCTGCAAAAATAAGGGGGTAGCATTTTGAATATCTCCTGCGATAAAAATATCGACCCAATACCCCTGTAATTTAAGTATTCTAGCTACAGCAATTCCATCAGCACCGTTATTCCCTGTCCCACATATAATTAATATCCGGTCACTTAAACCGGATACATGGATAACAGCCTGAGAAACTGCAAGAGCTGCACGCTCCATTAATACAATTCCAGGAATGCCAATATTTTCAATTGTATATTGATCAATTTCTTTCATTTGTTTTGAATTCACAATAAATTTCATAACAACTCCCTTAAGCTAAACAGGCAAACGTTCTCCGACTGCTACAGCACTGGCATACTCTTTTACATTGGTAATACTTACATATATACTAGTGATACCAAGCAAATCAGCTTGCTCTCTAGCTCCTCCATACAAATTAACATAAGGTTTTCCAAGTTCATCTCTTAATACTTCCACCTCTATAGGTTTTATCCCATGAAAACCTGTACCTAACATCTTAACGACAGCTTCTTTTACAGCAAAATTACCGGCCAACTTTTTGTTATCTAAGTTGGCCAGTTTACGTTCATTTTCTGTATAAATTTTATTTAAAAAAGCATGGTTTTCACATGCTTTTACAACTCTATCTATCTCAATTAAATCTGTTCCAATCCCAACAATCATTCTTACACCTTATTCTTTAAAATTAGGGCCTAATTCTTCAGATTCTCGTCTAGTTCCTGTAAAAGTTCTGGTCCCATCATATCATGCATATAGCTATATATTGCACTATTTTTCATTTCCATATCTTGTTTTTCGAGAATTTTATCTTTTAACTCTTCTCTAACCCCCAGAACCCATTTACCAATCTCATTGATTTTTTGATTATTTGTATTTAAACGATTATAACATACTATAGCACTTTCAATGATGAGTTTTTCATTAATCTCTTTAATCTCATAAGGAATTTCAATTAAATCATCTTCCATCTGTTTGGATTTTTCTGTGATTTCTTTAATTAATTTCTGATTTTGATCAAGTTTTTTAGCTTTTTGCTTACCTGAATTACCTTCTGACGGATCCATATGTTCAATAATCTCTTGCATTAATCTTGTCTTTAGCTGTTTCATTTCTTTTAGTTCTGTCGCAATCTTACCTTGTTGTTTAATAAGATTATTCAGCTGCACTTCGATATCTCTAATTTGAGAAGGTTTATCGTAATCAGGAAATAATTCATGCCAACGCTCATCCAGTACGACTATGGGAATTTTCTTTCCTTTAAATACTTTCTCAAAATTCACTTCATTTGTATTTTTTTTCATATTTTACCCCCAGGTTAACCATCGCATATACATGGCTTTTATGCAATCACAATTACATAAAAAGTCATGATACACTATTATAAAACCTGTTAATTAATATACCTGTTTTATAACTTAAATGCTTTGATTACCTTACGTACACCTAAACAATTCTTTTGTATGAGTGCAGTTATTTTATTGTAAAGACTCTTCTTCCAAAGTATTTAATGTATAGGATATTTTCATTAAGCTTTCAGCTAAATGTACATT
>DALYNO010000434.1:0-3689 GCA_031975295.1 Anaerocolumna sp.
AATTTATCAGACAAGACAGGCAGGGCAACGGTTACAATGCTGGTATCTAATGTAGCCATAAAGGGAAATAGAACAGTGATTACTAATATGAGCCACTTGTTTCCTCTTAATCGACTATTCTTATTTACGTCTTTTCTTTTAACTATGTTCATTACAAATTCTCCTTGCATTATTTCCCTGCCAAATAAAATCTTGATCAAGGATGATAATCATTTGGATTATGTAGTCTTTGCATTATTCCGCCAGATATACGAATTATCTTAATTTGAAGCTTTTTAAGCTTACAAGTTATGGTATGATTTGGTTTTTAGCATTATTCTACTTATAGTATCATAAAAGAGACATAGATTTAATATGCTGTAATATAAAATGATTAACTCAAACTTCATAACGAAATTAAAAGGAGTAGATATGTTAGATAAAAAAATGGCAATTAGTGATATCGTTGATAACTATCCTGAGACCTTTGAAGTCTTTATATCCCATGGTATGCATTGTATTGGCTGTATGGCAGCAGACTTTGAAAGTGTAGAAGAGGGCGCACTTGTCCATGGAATAGACGTTGATGAATTAATGAGAGATTTAAATGAAGTTATCAGTGAAGAGTAAAAAAGTTCGAAAAGATTATCCCTCTTTTCTATACTGCCCTGGAGAACAGCCAATTGCTTTCTTAAATTCTCTATTAAAGTAACTAATATTATTAAAACCAGTATTTTTGGCAATCTCAGAAATTTTAGAGGAGTCTTCTGTCAATAGAATACAACTTTGTAATATTCTATGTCTTACTACATAAGCGATAGGCGGGATACCCATAACTTCTTTGAAGGTATGGCAAAACTGCCCTTCGCTCATGGGGAGTAATTTTATTAAGTGATCTAGAGTAATCTCTTCTTTATAATTCCTATGAATGTATTCTATAACCGGTTTTAACCTTTCTAATTTATAATTCATTTCATTTTCTGTAGTTGATGTAAGGAAAGCATTTTGAAAGTATAGATGCCAAATTTCATAAATTCTGCTTTTAATTAGTAATTCATAATCCATTAGGTTACAATTCTTAAAATCATCCAAACTATTTAATAAATCTAAAATAGATATCTCCCAAGGAGTTTGCCTTAAGATTCTATAATTCACCTCTTTTTCACCATTTAAGAGTGGGTGTATGAATTTAGAATAAGTTGGGCTTTGTCTGTCACCAAATAGATTAGGGTGAAATAAAACAACAAGGGCTTCTAAGGGCATTTTATTATATGATTTGGCAGCATGCAATTTATTAGAGGGAATAAATAAACCTTCGCCTGCTTTTAACATATATTCCTCGTCCTCAATTGTATAGGTAATAGCACCTTTTAGTACTGTAATAAACTCGAATTCATAGTGCCAATGTAAATAAAAGAAGTTATCAAGTTCAGGTTCATAACTCAGATGATGTATGGCTACAGGGACAAGGGCAGTACCATGGATTGCTTTTTCTTTTAGAAAGTTTTTATGTTTCATAAATGTACACACCAAACGCAGTAAAATGGTCTCCTTTCATTCATCTATTTAAAGTGGGATATTGATATTGCGAAACATCAGGTTTGTATTTATCATGCTACTCACAGGAATTTACTGGTTTTAGTCACCCGACAGGTGAAATTCGGCCTTAAAACTATATCCATTTCATGCAACACTTCTAGTTTAATAATAGAGAGCGTTTAAGAAGTATGTAATAAGCTGATTTGACAATTTAGTGTTAGCAAATAGTAATTTAATTAAAGAAAACGGTAAAATAAATGAATATAATACAATTATAACAACTATAGAAGATTTTACAACTATATAAAATTTTATTTATACCTAAGCTAAGGCAGGGAATTACGAAACAGGATGGCATCGGGATTATGTTAGTATTGATACCCTAATCAACGAAGCTTAGGAATAAGAAAGGAGCTATATGAGATTTACAAGAGAAGGGAATCGTCTTATAGGTAGAGCTGGAGGAGAATTAATTTGGATTGAACCTTGGGGGCTTCATTCACTAAGAGTAAGAATGACGAAAGAGGCAGTAATGGATAGCAATGACTGGGCATTAACTGAAATACCAGGGGATACATCGCCAGAGATTACAATCGAAGAAATAGAGCTTATTGAACCCTGGAATAAAGAAGGTAATGGTCAGAAGAGGCAAATAGCCTCTATTCAAAATGGTGATATTATTGCAAGTTTTAATGGTGAAGGTTGGTTATCTTTTAGAAATAAAGAGGGAAAACTTTTAACAGAAGAGTACCACAGAGATAGAAATAGAATAGATAGATATTGTGTGCCGCTACGAATTGAAGGCAGAGAACTAAGACCTATCACAGGTACCAGTGATTATAAATTAACACTACGCTTTGAAGCTTTTGAAGATGAAAAAATATTTGGTTTAGGCCAGTATCAGGAGAAGGTATTAGATAAGAAAGGAGCCACCCTTGAGCTGGCACACAGAAATTGTCAGGCCAGTGTTCCTTTTATGCTTTCCAGCAGAGGTTATGGGTTTTTGTGGAACAATCCGGCTATTGGTACTGTCACATTTGGTACAAATCGTACAGAGTGGACTGCATATAGTACTAAGAAGCTAGATTATTTTATAACAACGGGTGAAACACCTGCAAGAATTGAAGAACAATATGCGGCAGCAGTCGGTAAAGTGCCTATGATGCCGGAATATGGAATGGGATTTTGGCAGTGTAAGCTTAGATACCGTAATCAAGAAGAACTTCTTAACGTGGCAAGAGAATATAAACGTCTTGGTATACCCGTAGATGTCATAGTAATAGATTTCTTCCATTGGACCAAACAGGGTGACTTTAAATTTGAACCAAGGGATTGGCCTGATCCAGAGGGTATGATTGCGGAATTAAAGACATTAGGTATGGAATTAATGGTTTCTGTTTGGCCTACCATAGACAGCCGTTCTGAAAATTATGAAACTATGTCACAGGAAGGTTATCTAATCTCCTCTGACAGGGGCATGAATATAAACATGAATTGGATGGGGGAAACTGTATTTTTCGATGCAACCAATCCAAAGGCAAGAGAATATGTTTGGGAAGTGAGTAAGAAAAATTATTATGATAAAGGAGTCCGAATCTTTTGGTTAGATGAAGCGGAACCGGAATTTGGTCCTTATGACTTTGACTTGTATCGATATCAATTAGGTTCTGCACTACAGTGCTCTAATATGTATCCACTTCTGTACTCAAAAGGGTATTATGATGGTATGACAGCGGAAGGACAAGAAAATATATGCAATCTGGTTCGTTCTGCATGGGCAGGAAGTTCCAAATATGGTGCATTGGTATGGTCAGGAGATGTTTCCTCTACATTTCGTGCCATGAGAGAACAATTACAGATAGGTCTTAATATGGGTATAGCAGGAATCCCATGGTGGACAACTGATATTGGAGGATTTCTTGGAGGATATGGAGAAGATGAAGCTTTTAGAGAGTTATTAATACGTTGGTTTGCTTTTGGTGTATTTTCACCTGTATTTCGGCTTCATGGAGAGAGAGTACCCCACATAGAACCAGAGCAAACTGTGATAGACGGCGTTACTCAGATGATGACCGGAAGTGATAACGAAATCTGGAGCTTTGGAGAAG
This sequence comes from Anaerocolumna sp., assembly GCA_031975295.1. Classification (GTDB taxonomy): domain Bacteria; phylum Bacillota; class Clostridia; order Lachnospirales; family Lachnospiraceae; genus Anaerocolumna. The sequence goes on from DALYNO010000434.1 coordinate 3,627, forward strand.
ATAACTTTGAAATAATGAAAAGTTACATTTTTATGAGAGAAAGATTACGTCCTTATATTAGAA
>DALYNO010000435.1:0-3686 GCA_031975295.1 Anaerocolumna sp.
TTATACTTGTCAGAAGACAAATGACTCTTCTTAAGATCAAAATATATCACTTCAAATGGTAATGTGTTTATAACAACATTGCCTTCTTTGATAATCAATTCTCTGTTTAAATATTCCAAAGTTATTTGATAATTTTCTTTTTGAAATGGGATTTTACCTTCACACATATCAAGTAGTATTTTTTTAATTGTGGCACAATCAAGCTGTATGTCTTCAGATAAATTGCATATATTATCTAGTCCCATAAAAATCTCCTATTCGTCATTTTTCTACATACTATACTATAGATATTAAAAATAATCAAGATAGATGTTAATTTTTCGTAAATAAGTATAAAAAAACAATAAAATGTTGTGTCGCAATGTGAATTATGACAAGATATATATGAAGCAATGTTAGGATATGAGTTTAAAAATGAATTTTGTTTGAATAGTTGGTTTTAATAGAGTATAATAGTACTGATTTGTTTTGGAAATAAAAGAAATGTGAGGTTCTAAATGATATATTTAGATTATGCAGCAAATACTCCGGTGGACAAACAGGTTTTGGACACCTTTTATAAAGTTTCTGTCAATTATTTTGGCAATCCCAATTCACCCCATGCCTTAGGGGATATGGCCAGAGATAAAATGCTTGAATGCACGAATCAGATCGCTGCTTTATTAAATGTGAACAGAGAAGAAATTATCTATACTTCTGGAGCCAGTGAATCTAATAATATGGCCATTAAAGGAATTGCTGAAAGTTATAAACGTTATGGCAAACATATCATAACCACTTTTTTAGAACATGCGTCAGTTACTGGACCTGTTTCTGCATTGAAAAATCAAGGCTATGAAGTGGATTTTGTTAATATTACTTCTGATGGACAAGTTGATTTGGAGCATTTGAAAGAATTGATCAGAGACGATACAATTCTTGTTTCAGTTTGCTATGTGGATAGTGAAGTTGGTACAATACAACCCATTAAACAAATCAGTGATATTGTACACGAGAAAAAACATTGTTATCTCCATGTGGATGGAACCCAAGGCGTTGGAAAGATTCCAATTACATTTGAGGGAATAGATTTAATGACTTTCTCTGCACATAAGTTCTATGGTATTAATGGTAGTGGAATTTTAATAAAAAAAGAAAACATTATGCTAGAACCTTTAATTCATGGAGGGTTGAGCACAACTTCATTTAGAAGCGGTACCCCTGCATTAGGACTTGCAGCGGCTTTAGTGGAAGCCCTTTCTTTATCTATATCTCAATTAAATGATAATTTTACTTGTGTAAAAGAATTAAACACTTTGCTAAGAGATTCCTTTACCAGGCACAAAGACATTGCAATCAATTCTCCAGAGGATGCTTCTCCTTATATTCTTAACATCAGTATTAGAGGTGTGAATACCAATAAGTTCTCCGAAGCACTAAACCTAAAAGATATATATGTTGCCACTAAATCAGCTTGTTGTGCACCTAATACGGTATCTAAACCAGTGTTTGCTATCACAAAGGACAAAAAGTTGGCCCTCTCGACCATAAGAATAAGCCTGAGTCATCTAACAACAAAAGACGAAGTAAAGGAATTCTTAGAGATTTTTTATGAGTTATTAAAACATAGTAAAGGATGAAATGAATGGAAAACCATATAGACGTAGAAAGAAGTATTATTAAAAGATTTAGAAAAGAAATTTGGAGAAAGTTTATAACCGGTGTAAATGATTACAAATTAATAAGTGAAGGGGATAAAATAGCGGTTTGTATATCTGGTGGAAAAGACTCCATGCTTTTAGCCAAATGTATGCAGGAACTTCAAAAACATGGAAAAATGAATTTTGAATTAGTTTTTTTAGTAATGGATCCGGGATATAATCCTTATAATAGACAGATTATCATAGATAATGCAGAATATTTAAATATACCTATTACAATCTTTGAGTCAGATATTTTTGAGATTGTTGCCAATATTGAAGATTCTCCCTGTTATTTATGCGCTAAAATGAGAAGAGGACATTTATATAAACAGGCGAAAGCTCTAGGCTGTAATAAAATTGCACTGGGCCATCACTTTGATGATGTCATTGAGACAATCCTAATGAGCATGCTTTATAGCGGACAAATGAAAGGTATGATGCCAAAACTTCATAGTACAAATTATGAGGGTATGGAACTGATTAGACCTTTATATATGGTAAAAGAAGCGGATATCCTGGCATGGAGAAAATACAATAACCTAACCTTCATACAGTGTGCTTGCAGACTAACTGAAAATTGTATGTTGGGTGATAATGGAATAGGTTCCAAGAGACAGGAAATGAAAGAACTTGTTAAAAAGTTCAGACAAACCAGCGATGTCATTGATATGAATATATTTAGAAGTGTTCATAATGTTAATTTGGATACAATGATTGGATATCAGAAAAAGCAGGTACCGCATAGCTTCTTAGATGATTATGAAATGGAATAATTGATATAGTACAGATAGGAGTTTAAGAATGACAAGACAAGATTTTTATTTTGATTTACCTGAGGAATTAATTGCTCAAGACCCTTTATTAGATAGATCAAGTTCTAGATTATTGGTACTGAATAAAAATAATGGTGATCTGGAACATAAAATATTTAAGGATGTTGTTTCCTATTTAAAAAAAGGAGATTGTCTGGTAATTAATAATACCAAAGTAATTCCTGCAAGGTTAATTGGAGAAAGAGAAGGCACTAAGGGCAGAGTGGAAGTGTTGTTATTAAAAAGAGGTGATAATGATACTTGGGAGGCTTTGGTAAAGCCTGGTAAAAAAGCGAGAACTGGTGATAAAATACTATTTGGTGAGGGTTTATTAACGGGTGAAATAGTAGATATAGTGGATGAAGGTAATCGACTGATAAAGTTTTCTTATAACGGCATTTTTGAAGAAATATTGGACAGACTTGGACAAATGCCATTACCACCATATATTACACATCAGTTAGAGGATAAGAATCGCTATCAGACCGTATATGCAAAGCATGAAGGCAGTGCAGCTGCACCTACGGCAGGTCTTCATTTTACCAAGGAACTACTTAGTGAAATTGAAGGAATGGGAGTTATGATTGCCAATGTTACACTTCATGTAGGACTAGGTACTTTTAGACCCGTTAAAGCAGATAATATATTAGAACATCATATGCATTCAGAATTTTATCATATAGAAGAAGCTGAAGCCAAGAAAATAAATGATACAAAAAAGAATGGTGGGAGAATAATCTGTGTTGGAACCACTAGTTGCAGAACAGTTGAATCAGCTGGAGATGAGAATGGCTTTGTTAAACCTGGAAGTGGGGATACAGAAATTTTTATTTATCCGGGGTATGGGTTTAAGGTTTTAGATGGGTTAATTACTAATTTTCACCTGCCGGAATCTACGCTTATCATGCTGGTATCTGCTTTAGCAGGTAGAGATCCAGTACTACATGCCTATGAAGAAGCTGTTAAAGAAAGATATCGCTTCTTTAGTTTCGGAGATGCAATGTTAATTCTATAAAAATATAAGAGTTTATTGTATATAAAAGTATAATAGCAAGAACAAGATAGGAAGGCATTGTTTTACAGATGCATGAAAAATAAAAATTGGGTTCTATAAACCCAAAGAAGCAGGTTCTAAACTTCTTGTAAAAGCACAAAGAAAGCTTAGAACCTGCTTTTTATTAACTAGTTCCTG
>DALYNO010000436.1:0-3683 GCA_031975295.1 Anaerocolumna sp.
GCCCGTCATTTACTAGACTAACCTCCATATCTGCACCAAATTCACCTGACTTAACTGGTATCTCATATCTTTTTAAGGCTTCTAAAAAATAAGTATATAATTGATTTGCCTCCTCTGGCAGTGCCGCTTGTAAAAAGTTGGGGCGATTGCCTTTCTTACAATCCGCATATAGCGTAAATTGAGAAACTGCCAGAATTTCTCCGCTTATATCTGTTACCGATAAATTAGTCTTACCCTGATCATCTGCAAAAATACGCAGCTTCACAATTTTTTGTGCTAGAATATCCACCATCTGTTTGGTATCCCCTTTACCTATACCAATCAGGAGCAACAGCCCTTTCTCTATCTGTCCTTTTATCTGACCATTTATTGTAACACTTGATTTTTTTACCCTTTGAATTACGATCTTCATTTTCTCACCTTAGCTTTCATGATTTCTTTCAGATCTTACTCCAGTATTACCACAGGTTTGATATGGCAGGGAAGTCCAATAAACCCTTTTCATACCGGTATTTATCTACTTTCTTAAGTTTTCATTAATAAGTCTGAATTTTTGGTTTTTTTATTGTTATCTTAACTTTCTTATGCTATAATTCATCTAAATTGCATGCATTTATCAATCTATTGTTACCCTTTCATATACACTAAAAATAAGTGAGGTTGATTCTCTTGAAACAATTCCTAATAAAGTACAAACATATGTGGGTGTTATCGTATTTTTTTATATATCTTGTTTGGTTTTTCGCCCTAGAACGTTCTGTTACAACAGAATATTTCAGTGTTCATATTTGGTTAGATGATTACATCCCCTTTAATGAATGGTTTATCATACCCTATTACTTGTGGTTCCTTTATATTTTTATTACGGTGGCTTATTTTTTCTTTACGTCCAGAGAAGCTTTTTATAGAGTAACATCCTATTTGTTTATTGGAATGACTATATGCTTAATTATTTATACCATTTGGCCAAACGGTCAGGATCTTCGTCCTAATTTAGATACACTTGGAAGGGATAACATTTTCATTCACATTATCAGAAAATTGTATGGTACAGATACCTCCACCAATGTGTGTCCGAGTATACATGTCTTTAATTCAATTGGTGCTTGTATTGCTATCTGGAAAAGCAATGCGCTACGAAAGCATAAATGGATACCCGTAAGCGCTACCATATTAACTGTATTAATATGTCTATCTACCATGTTTTTAAAACAACATTCTGCTTTTGATGTTATTGCCGGCATTGCTCTAAGCTTTGTTATGTATCTTCTTGTATATGTATGGGGTGGCAATCGACAAACCGTTAAAGACAAAAAAGCATCTATTAGTTATTAATATATAAAATATATGGTTTTCCCATTAGGAAAAACCATATATTTTTTTTGTTATTTTAAATCCCATTTCCACTATCTTTCTGCCCGTTTTCCCTGGCAGGGTCATTGAACGTCCAAGAATTTTATTATGGATTTTGTTGTACAGCTTTTTATTCTTACTTCTTAGATAAGACCAGAGTTCCTCTTTTTTGGCTATGCTTTCTTCTGTATTCTCTTTTATCAGATATACAGATGATACGGTCATCATCATGGATAGGTACTTTATCATATAATTTCTTAATTTTCTATTTTTAATATCTATTACATCTTTATAATCAATCATTATTTTAGTAATATAAATCTGTTGATCTATTCTCTTAATCATATTTTTTTCATTAACAGATTGATCATCTCTACCGATAAAATAACGATATAAATTAACATCTAAGTAGTACATTGTCTTTACATAGGGTAGTGGATGGTACACAAAGATATTATCCACATAAAATGTGTGTTTAGGAAGTTTTAATTCACAATCTCTTAATAGTTTTGTTCTGTAAATAGCTGCGTGCATAATAATATGTTGACTTTGTTTAAAAAACATGATGTCATTCCAAGTAAATATCCTGTCTTTCGGAAGTGCTGTTTTATAATCCATTACTTTATGTTTGTTCATACTAGGTTTTTCATATACATAATTGGCTATGAACAGGTCTAAGGATTTACCATCCTCTACCAGCTCCCTTAAAGTACTTAGTACTTTCTTTAGGGCACTTTCATTTACCCAATCATCACTATCAACAACTTTAAAATATAAACCTTCCGCATGTTTTAGTCCTGTATTGACTGCTTCTCCATGTCCACCATTTTCTTGGTGTACAACTCGAATGATCTCTGGATATTTCTTTTCATAGGTTTTGGCAATTTCTAAGGTATTGTCTTTAGAGCCATCATCCACAATGATAATATCCATTTCCTCTTTGCCAGTTAGTAGTGAATTAATGGCATGTTCCATGTATGCTGCAGAATTATAGCATGGTATCGCTACACTTAATAATTTCATTCTACGTTATCCTCCTGTATATAATCTATGTAAATTTTATAAAAATCACTTTCTATAATCCAATAAAACCTTAAGCTTCTTAAGACTTTTTAATGCAAATGTAAGAATTAATTCATTGTTTTCACTTTTTTCAAGTGTTATAATACAAGAAAAATAATGCATATAATTGTAAAATTTTTCACTATTGTTAAGTTTACCACAAGGAGGGTAATTATGTCATTTGGTAATAATTTAGAAAGAATTCGTAAAGAACATAAAATAAGTCAATCTAAACTAGGATGTGCCTTGGGTATCACCCAACAGATGATCAGCAGCTATGAAAAGAATATATCATCACCAAATATAGAATCCTTAGTCAGACTGGCAGATTATTTTCATATTTCTGTAGATGATTTAATTGGACATACCGTACTAATATCTGATGATGCCAAGTCATCCAAAGCAAAATTTGATAGCTTATTTGAAACTTTAACAACTGAAGATAAAGAAAAATGTCTCATCATATTACAAACTCTACTCATTGATAGAAACGAGGCATTGGAAAAGAAGTAAATAGTAACTTACTTCTTTTCCTTTGTGCCTATTCTGATAAATAACTAAAGAACATATTTCCAGCCCCTTCAAATAATGTCTTAGAATCATTTAATCCAATTTTCATAGTACGCTGCTGTGATGGATCTATCACTGTAATGTTATACATGTCAAATCCTATAATAAGCACTGCATTCTTCTTATCCTTCATTCCTATTACTGGTATGCCTTTGTTAACATAGTATAAAACTTGGTCCAATGTACATCGAGTAAGATTTAATACACTTTCCGGTATTTCTTTGTCTAATATATCATATACCGAGTCTTCTCCTAGGTTTGACATGGCATAACCACTTTTGTGTTTTAAAACCATAGATGCACAGTCCGTTCTACTGTTCCCTGTGTAAATAGGTTCAATATCACTTATTTCCTTTTGCAGACTTTTAATGCCTCTCTCCCAAACTATTACGCCATTGTGATTTACTACTACTCCAACTTTTTCATCAGCAATGGTAATAGCAGTACCTAAATTCTCATAGATTCCTTCTACACCTCCATGAGCATAAACTGTATACGTAGCGCTTACATCTATTACATCTTCAAGGCGAAGGGTTGTATCCGCTTTTATTATAGTATTTACCGTTGTATCTGTTTTCGGCAATTCCTTCATTATAAATCCTGATGGTAATGATATATAATACTCTGTCAGGAATTTTTCTGTAATTCTTTTGGTTATCTCAAATGCCTCAGAAGTTTGAGATACTTTATTTAAAATA
>DALYNO010000437.1:0-3669 GCA_031975295.1 Anaerocolumna sp.
ATCTTATTATTTGCTCCCAGGTAAATCAGAACAAAGGATGTACATAGCACATTCTCGTGCTGTCACGCTTTTACGCAAGTGACAATTATCCATTGGTGGGTCATGTACATTCCGCCCGGTAGAACGTTTTATTGTATCAAAAATGCGCTGCATTTTCCTGAACAATAAAAAAGAGAAGTGAAAACATATGGTGTAAAATAAATTACACATCCATATGTATTCACTTCTTCTATATATCTTAATTCATAAATTTTGAAAGAATCTATTGATTATAACCTATTACTTCTTTGGGACATGCCTGTACACATTTACCACATTGTATGCAATCTGGATGACTTAGACTACTTCCTTTATAATCGTAGGGTACTATTCCCATGGGACATTTCTTTTCACATATTTTACAAGATACACAAGCTGAGGAGATTTGCAGTATCTTTTTACCTTTACTCATCTTTGATATAACTGAGGCAATTGTTCCCATAGGGCAAAAATGGCACCAGGTTCGCTGATTATAGAATAAGGACAATACTATACCTATAATTGTTGTAATTACAATAATTCTATAGAAAACCATTCCAATACCATATAAATCGCCTTGATTTTGATAGATACCAAAAGCAAACATAGAAAGCATAAATATTACCATAAAAGTTCTGAAAATAACAGATTTTAGGAACTTAGGTACTTGCTTGTTATTGCTGAATTTTGATATGACACGATCATACAAGCTTCCTCTTGGACATAAATTACCACACCAAAATCTCCCTCTAAACACAGAAAGCACAATAGGTGCTACCATACATACAATGGCTGCAATTGCAAATCTTGCATCAAATAAACCAACTACTACAAATGCAATGAATACAATAAATGAATAGTTTTTCCATACACTTAAAAATTTTGTCATAGTATTCTCCCTTAGGGTCATAGCCAAATCACTTATCCTAATTGGTCATGAACCATTTATATTTTATGAGAGAATTATATAAATATTATTAGTTATAGTCCGTGACATCATCACATACAGTAAATCTATCTGCCACTAGGATAGGCATCAAGGACTTCACAGATGGTCTGATAGATGGCATAAGCTGCCTCTTCTTGAAAAACTTCATCCGTAAGCATGGTCAAATCATCTTTATTGGACATATAACCTAGTTCAATGAGAATGGCTGGAACTTTGTTTTCTCTTGTTACAACCAGATTCTTACTTGATATATAGCGTTTTTGTGTACCAAGCTTAGAGGTGATGGAATCTAAAGCCAGCGTTGCTAAGGTTTTACTATTTAATCCCCCTGCATTTACTGCAGTATTAGGCGCATAATAATATACTTCTGTACCTTTCACTGTTGACTTGGTATTGGCATTCATATGAAGACTAATAAACATATCTGCCCCTACTAAATCAGAAAAAGCAGCTCTGCTGTATAAATTAACCAATGTATCATCATATCTGGTATAATAAACTTTTACTTCTGAGTCTGAAGTGTCAAAATACTGTCTGGTCAACTCATACATAATCTTATAATTAAGATTTTTTTCATAGATAGTCTTGCCGTTTAAAGTTCTAACAGCACCTGGGTCAGTCCCACCATGGCCCGCATCTAATACCACAATCTGTTTATAGATATCCTGAGGGTTACCTAGCGTAACTCCAACCTCACCATTACCTAAGTCTTCCAGTTTAAAGCCCTGAAGTATGGCTGTATCAATCATAATCTTTGTTTCACCATTCTCAAGTAACAGACCTACATTGTTAATAACGTCACTAGACCACTGAATTGGATATTGTGTAAAATAAGTAATCCAATCTCCGGAAAGTTTAATCACGATTCGATTCTTATCATATTGATCTTCTGTGGTAATGCTATGATAGGACACCTCTGAGGGTAGCGAAAATACAAGAGGATATTCCCCTTTTGCCGTCCCAAATACGATTCTATAGGTGGTTCCAGTTTGTTCCACATGGTAGGAATCAACTCCGCTTTTTTCAAAAGTAACTACCGTAACATTGCCAAGTGCAGTAGTGGTTACTTTCTTAATATTGGTAAGTGCCGGTTCCACAGTGTTATCCCCAACACCATTTATGGCAGCCAAAAATTGCAGGGTAACTATGTTGCCATTCTCAGTTACATTTACATGAAGCTCCTTCATACCTGAAATCTCAAGATATTCACTGCCAGATGAAACCCCTGCTGTTACAGTATGAATGAAATTTCGATATATCTTCACATAGAGTGTTAGATTATCACCTGACATAGATAATTCATATTGTAAATTGGGATCTGTTAAACCAAAAGTCACAGTTGCTCCAGCAGGAGACTGTCCGTCTGGATTCACTGAGATATTTCCTGCTAAATAGCCACCTAACTGATAAGTCTGTGAAAAGCTGGTTACATTGTTAATATGCAAGTTTAAAGTAGAATCTTGCTTGGTTATTGCAGACTTACTAAATGGAAAGGTTCCATGAATTGCATAGGTTTCACTGTTTTGAGTCATAGAATCCAAATTAACAGAAGTAATATAGGAACTTAGGGTTGTATCCCCAGATACTTCAACAGAACCAGTGATACTGCTTAAATTATTATACTCATTTATGTATGTTGCGTTAAGTCCCCAGCGAAAGGCAGTTGCATCTGGTAAGATTTCTTTTCCTGTATCAGGCTCCTCTTTACTCTGTTCAGGTATTGTAATCAGTGAGCTCTTGGTTAAGGCTGAAGTCTTCGTAGCTGAATTCCATTTATAATCATACCCTAAATAATATGCTACAAAACTTCCTGGTACCATTATACAAGAAACATTTGTATCCAAATTGGTTATAGCAAGAGGTGCCGAATCCATTACTCTTGATTTGCCATTAACCAAAGCAGTTTTACTACCCATGGTAAGTTCCACTGTTGTTGTGTCCTTAGACAAAGTCAGAATACTGGTCGATTCATCGTAGTTATAACTAGCACCAATAGCTGAGGTTGCAAAGACCTTATAAGCTTGCACTAAAGCTGTGTTATTCATAATAATACTTGGCAGATCACTAACATCTATCATCATATTATCAACAAGTACAGAACCTCTGGTACCAGTATAATCTACTGACTTATTATTATAATAAAGGTGTAAAGGCTTCGTAATTGTACCAATCAAGGTACTGCTATTCCAGTTATAAACATATCCAAAATTCTCGGCAACAAATCTAACAGGAACCATTAGCTTTGTAACTTTTACATCTTTAAATGTTATTCTAGTTGGTGCAAGTGACATGCTTACTTTCTTACCATTAACTACAGCTGTCTTACTGCCTTCTGTCAGTACCATACTCTTGCCATCCTGACTAAGCGTAAGAATGCCTTTGGATTTGTTATAGGAATACTCCATCCCAATCTCTGAATTTACAAAAACATCGAGAAAGGAAGCCAGGGAGGTACCATCAATGATTACACCTGGTGTTTTCTTCATATCAATGGCTTTTTCTTCATAGTAATACTTAGCTTGGGTTCCTGTATAAGCAATCGTCTTCTTCGTGTTATACAGATAAAGATTCAATTTCCCTGCCGCTGATACCTGGGTAGTAGGTAAGCACATGAAAAGAAAAATAAATACTACAATAAATTTAAAGTTATGATTTGTATGATTCATGTTAACTCCTTTTGTAAAATGCAAACTCCATGACAT
>DALYNO010000438.1:0-2129 GCA_031975295.1 Anaerocolumna sp.
TTCAATATGATCCATTGGTTCTAAAACAATACCACTTTCATTCATGTCCATACCAGGCTTAATATCTAATATAGCTGTCACACGATTAGCACAGGCAGCGGCTTTTGTAAGTGTTATGATAAGATTGGCTAACTTAATTAATTCAATTAGAATTTGTGACATGTAATTAACCAATGCAATGACTGCACCAGTTGTAAGTAAACCTGAATCTACTCTCCTTCCGCCCACCCACAGTATTAACAGAATAGCTCCATTTACAATGATATAAGTTACGGGATTCATAAAAGCAAGTATCTTACCAACATACAACTGTATTTTAGTCAGATTTTCATTGCTCTCAATAAAGGTATTCATTTCTTCTTCCTCTTTATGAAAGGCTCTTATTACTCTGACTCCAGTTAAATTTTCTCTGGTTAAATTTAAAATTCTGTCAAGTTTTCCTTGTACTTTTTTATAAAGAGGTATACTTTTTAGCATAATACCAAAAACAATGATAAAAAGAACAGGAATTGCAACTACAAATATAAGCGCTGCCGAAACATCAATGGTAAACGCCATAATAACTGCACCAAATACGATAAAAGGTGATCGCATAAACAACCGAAGAACAAGATTTACTCCTGATTGAATTTGATTTATATCACTGGTCATTCTGGTTATCATGGTGGAAGTACCTAGTGAATCTATTTCTGTGAATCCCAGAGATTGAATATGTTCAAATAAATGCTGCCTTATTCTAGTGGCAAACCCCACTGCTGCCTTGGCAGAATAAAACTGCGCTGTAATTGATGTTACAAGCCCTATAATACCAAGAAGTATTAAAATAAAACACATTCTCCAAATGTACTCTTTATCGCTATTTTCTATTCCTACATCAATAATGAGTTTCATTACAATAGGAACTAAAAGTTCAAAAGAAGCCTCCAGTCCCTTAAAAAGAGGGGCTAGTATTACCTCTTTCTTATAATCTTTTAGATGAACGAATAGCTTTTTCATGTATAACTTCCTTTCTGCACTTCATATTTATTAGGAAATTGGAAAATACTATGATTAACTAGATTTCCTTCTTGCATAAATTTTAACTTTATCATATCATAAAACCAACTATACAAATACTATTATAAGAGTATAGTTTCCATATCTTTTAAATATATATCATGATAAAGGAGAAAGTTTTGGATTTACAACGATTAGAATATTTTGTAACAATAGTGGATACGGGCAATATTACAGCTGCAGCTAAAATGCTGCACATGTCACAGCCTCCCTTAAGTAATCAAATGAAATTATTAGAAAAAGAATTAGAGCTTAAGTTATTTGAAAGGGGTGCCAGGCACATTAAACTTACGGAGGCAGGAAAAATTCTATATGACAAGGCCATTATACTTTTAGAATTATCAAAGTCCACCCTGCAAGAGTTGGATTCCTATAAAAAAGGCATAACAGGCACTCTAAAAATCGGATTGGCTTCCTCTATTGGCAATATCTTTTTAAAGAAATGGGTTCTATCTTTTTATAAAAATAACCCCGATATTCGTTATGAAATAATTGAAGCCAATACCTATCAGTTATTAGAACAATTAAAAACCAATAATTTGGATTTAGCAGTAGTGAGAACACCATTCCCCCTATCCTCCTTTAAAAGTGTTAATCTGCTGGAAGAATCCATTGTAGCCATTGGTCATAAAAAGTATTTTACATCGAATGCCGATAGTGATACCATTAACTTATCAGAACTGTGTAAAAAGCCTATATTACTCTATCGCAGATGGGAAGACATTCTGACAACCTATTTAAAAGAAAAGAATTTAGAATGGGAAATATTTTGTAAAAATGATGATGCCAGAACTACACTCATGTGGGTAAATGAAGGCCTTGGTGTGGGCATTGTGCCTGAATCAGCAGCTGCATATGCTAACACAAATCATACTATAATGAAAAAAATATCGGATTTATCCCTGCCTACCTCCATTGCAGCCGTATACAACCCAAATACCTATCAGTCCAGTGCGGCCAAACAGTTTCTTAAATGTTTAATTTCATAACTATCAATTTTAATCTTAGTAAAACCTCCACATAATAATAGGGTTTTTAATCATATACTACTTATAAGGTATCTTCACACTGGA
>DALYNO010000438.1:2139-3615 GCA_031975295.1 Anaerocolumna sp.
ACAGTGGAATTCTAAAAATCATTGAAAAGAAAGGAAACTCAGGTAGAGAAATTCTAACTACTTGGGGAGGTGCTAAAATGCTTTACAAAGGTGCAAAAGTATTTATTGGCGGTAAATTTATGATGGCCGACTTTATAGTAGAGGATGGTTATTTCACTGAAATTTCTATTGGAGGGAATGTTCCAGGCGCTTACATAAGCAGTGTAGAGGTTAAAGATACGCTAGATTACAGCGACAAAATTATTCTGCCGGGATTTATCGAACTCCATTCTCACGGTTGTATGGGGCATGATTTTTCCACCTCCAATTTGGATGGTATCAAGGAAATGTGTAAGTTTTACGCTAAAAATGGTATTACTTCCATACTTGCGACTACAATGACCATTGATTATGATATCTACAAAACTGCGATGAGAACCCTTAACACTGCAATGAATACAGAGATTGAAGGCAGTAGAATTGTTGGAATTAATATGGAAGGTCCTTTTCTCGGGGCTGATAGAAAAGGAGCTCATGACACCAGGTACCTACTTCCTATAGAAAATGACAAGTATGAAGAATTGAATGCATTATCCGGTGATCAAATACGGATGATTGATTTAGATCCTAATCTACCTAATTCTATAGATTTTATTAAGTTACATAGTAAAAACAAAGTAATTTCTCTTGCCCATACTAGTTGTAATTATGATAAGGCTATGGAGGCAATCAAAGCCGGTGCCACTCATATCACCCATTTGTTTAATGCCATGAATGGTTTACATCATAGAGAACCAGGAATAGTTGGTGCCTTGTCCGAGTCAGAAGTCTTTGCAGAGATAATTTGTGATGGTATTCATATTCATCCCAGCGTACTAAACCTTATGTTTAAAGCCCTAGGGGAAAAACTGATTCTTATCTCTGATTCCATGAGCGCTGCAGGTTTAGAAGATGGTATTTATGAGCTGGGAGGGCAGCGAGTAACGGTAGATAATGGGAAAGCCACCTTAGAGGACGGAACCATTGCTGGCTCTACTACAACCATCTATAAAGCCTTTAAGAACATTATTTCCTATGGCATTCCTGTAGAAGATGCTATTTTAAGTGCTACTCTATATCCTGCTAAGGCAATTCATGAAGATAAGGAAATTGGCTCAATTGCAGTTGGAAAACATGCGGACTTTATTGTTATGGATAAAGCTTATAACATTGAAGAAGTCTATATTGATGGGGATAAAATAGCCTTTTAAACCTGTAAAGTGAATAGGGTAATACAGGAAATCCTCCTATAAATATAAGGGGCTGTTGCTTTAAGGATTGATAATCGTGAGGCGACAGTTTCTTTGGGACTTAAAAATGCCATTTACTAGAATGTAATAAGTATCACTATGGTGAAAAGGGCGCCGCACATTTAGTGCGACACCCCTTATACAAGTTAAACAATTTAATTTTACTATTTACTTAAATAACATTACCTATTATAAATTTTAATGAATA
>DALYNO010000439.1:0-3592 GCA_031975295.1 Anaerocolumna sp.
GTTGCATCGTCTTCAAAGACTTTCGTGCGCTCATCAACTGATACTAATACATCTTTAGGAAGTTTTTGTTCAGCAAATGTGTATATTACTTCATCTTCTTTACCAATGTGTCTTTTTAAAAGATTAGCATATCCTACTGCATTTGCAACGATTTCTAATTTAGCTTCTGTTGATGGATTTAAATCATAAACTTTAAGAGCAGTTTCTAATTCACTCATGTGAAGTCTGCCAAGATCATGCTCCACTAACATACCATGTTGAATTAAGTTAACACCAATGTGTCCTAAATGATTTAACATTTCCTTAAATAATATCTGTTCTTCTTTCCCATGATGATGTTTATCAGCGTAATTTCTAGCAAACGTTATCATATTTTCAAAATCTTTTACAACAACCTCTTTACCTTCAAGAATTCCTACACAGGCTCTTTTTACAGTAGCTATGAATTTAAGTATATACTCGTGTTCAAGCATCATTAACTCTATACTATACATGAATTACCTCCTTGTTAGTGAATAAGTGGAGTCTTCATTCGCCTTAAAAATAATATTACTGTTAGAGAAGATTCCCTTAATTATTTCCTGGCGCAATGCATAGTAATCATCAACATTTCCTTTTACATCAGCCCAGTATCTACCATGTACATCCATAGTTCTCTTCCAAACAATTTCATCAGCAGATTCACTGATGGTTTCATTTACCCAGTCACAAGGCATACCATCAATAAGAGTATCATTAAGCAACTTGAATGCACCTTCAATGTCAGTACCCTCTTCTACAGCATGATTCTGTCCCCAAGTAAAAAATAGATTCTTTAACTGGTCAAATCTGTTTCTGTCCTGATTTAAGAGTGTTGTTACAGAAAATGCAAGCCTGTGCTCGGATAAGGCTATTTTTTCTTGTAGCCATCCATGAATATTGCTGCCATCTATAATCTCTTCAAGAGGAAGATTTTCAGGTTTGCCATATTGATTCGCTAAAGTTTCTGAAAGATCAGAAGCATAATTATGCTCTTTGGCAAATCCAATAATTTCGTCTATTAAATTTTCCTGTAATGTAACTTTATTATACAGCCAGTAGTGGATTGGTCCTAAAAATGCACTCATGTGTTTACTCCTATTATTATGAATTATTGATTACGATTTTTATAACCTACATATTATCATACACTCATATAATTTTTTGTTTAGTGACTTATTCAATTCTATTCTAATCAAATAGTATATGAATTGTATGATAATAGTATTGGTTTTAGTCTTCGCAATTAACCATTAAAAGCTTGATTTAATTTATCTACTACAAAGTTTACGTCTATGCCATGAACACCACAAGCATCTTCTAAGGATTCCATCTGAGAGGATGGGCATCCAAGGCAATGCATACCACATTCCATTAATACAGGTGCAAGTGAAGCATCAAGACGAAGAATATCTCCAATTAACATATCTTTATTTATAGCACCTTCCGTAACGGTTGCTGCAACTTCATCTTCGCCAAAGAATAATTCCATATCCTCTTCTACGGATTGAATTCCTGCAATACCGAAAGTTTCTACTAATACTTTAGCTACATTTGGTGAAAGGAATGCTGGTAATGTAGGTCCTAAGTGAATGTTTTTAACTCCTAAGTGTAATAATGCAAGTAAAACAATAACCGCTTTTTGTTCATACCATGCAATATTGTAGATAATAGGAAGATCATTAATATCGTCAAGACCAAATACTTCTTTTAATTTAAGTGCGATTACTGCAAGTGAGTAAGAATCGTTACATTGTCCTGCATCAAGTACACGAGGAATTCCACCAATATCACCAAGTTCTAATTTATTGTATTTATATTTTGCACAACCAGCTGTTAAAATAACCGCATCATTTGGAAGTGCTTTAGCAAAATCAGTATAATAGTTTCTGGATTTCGCTCTACCATCACATCCAGCCATTACTACGAATTTTTTAATTGCGCCAGTTTTAACAGCATCTACAACTTTATCAGCTAATGCAAGTACCTGATTGTGAGCAAATCCACCAATGATTTCACCAGTTTCAATTTCAGTAGGAGCTGCACATGTTTTAGCAAGTTCAATAATTTCAGAGAAATCTTTTTCTGCGCCGATATCACCAGCAATGTGTTTACAGCCAGGGAAACCAGCTGAACCTGTAGTAAAGATTCTATCTTTATAGCTATCCTTAGGAGGTACGATACAGTTTGTAGTCATAAGAATAGGTCCGTTGAAAGTTTCGAATTCTTCTTTTTGTTTCCACCAAGCATTACCATAGTTACCTACAAAGTGAGTATATTTCTTAAATGCTGGATAGTAATGGGCTGGAAGCATTTCGGAATGAGTATAAACATCTACTCCAGTTCCTTCTGTTTGTTTTAATAACATTTCCATATCTCTTAAATCATGACCAGAGATTAAGATACCAGGGCGATTTCCAACACCGATGTTAACTTTAGTAATTTCAGGATTACCATAAGCTGTAGTATTGGCTGTATCTAATAAAGCCATACCATTAACACCATATTTACCAGTTTCTAAAGTAAGAGCAACTAATTCATCTGCGCTTAATGTATCATCTAAAGTTTTTGATAATGCTCTTTGCATAAAAGCATCAACTTCTTCATCATCTTGTAATAAAGCATTTGCATGTTTGCTGTAAGCAGATAAACCTTTTAATCCGTAAGTGATTAATTCTCTAAGACTTCTAACATCTTCATTCTCAGTAGCAAGAACACCTACAGTAAGTGATTTCGCTTCAAGAACTTCCATGTTGTAGCTTTCGAATGTAGCTGCATCAGATAATCCTTCTTTGTTAGAAAGTTCATTTAAAAGTTCACTTTTTGCTTTTAGAGTAAGGAATATTCTGTTTAGAAGTGCTTCTTTGTCAAAGTTAGCATTTGTGATAGTTGTAAATAAGTTCAAAGTGATTAAGTGGTTGATTTCTGAAGTTATATTCTTACCTTCTGCTCTAAGTCTAGTTGTTACTTCTGAAATACCTTTTGTTACATAAACTAATAAATCCTGTGTTGCTGCAACCTCAGGGGTCTTACCGCAAACACCCATCTGTGTACATCCTACACAACCTGCAGTTTCTTGACATTGATAACAAAACATTTTGTTTTCCATTTCTAAATATCCTCCTGGTATGTTTTTATAATTTAACTTGCAAGGCCTTTCTTACAAGTGTATTGGCTGAGATAAATTTGATATATCACTATTGTTCATCGTCTTTGTGATTGATCATGGGTTTATAATAACAGGATTACACACCAATTTCCGTAACATATGTTACAATTCAATAAATATTTAAAAATTTTTTTAAAATAGAAACATTCTTAGAATTTCCTACAGAGTAAAATGCCCATGACGCGCCTTTGGAATATTGTCACTTGCGTGACAAGGTGACAGCGCGAGCATGTGCTTTGCACTTCCTTTGCTCTTTTTGCATGTTTATAATGGCTTTTGATTGTATTGGCTTATTATACTAGTTTTCTACCGACATATAAAACATGATTGCTATATCCAATTAAATCAGGTCTTTCACAAGTATGAAGATGATAAGAAAGCCATGCAGCATACAAATCTTCATCT
>DALYNO010000440.1:0-3552 GCA_031975295.1 Anaerocolumna sp.
CCTATTATTTCTGGCGGTCATTCCGTCTATCAAGATACTTTCATATCTGATTTTCTTGCTGTTTATCCTGACCCATGTACTCTGTCTAAAAGCACATGGAAAACGATTATTGAGTTCTGGTATCTGGATTTATCCCTTACAGATTCTATATTAAAGGACTCTTATTCCAAGTTTGGTCCTTCTCCTCGTCAACCTTCTTGTATGCTGTGTTCCTATCTGCTTTCTATCAAGCTAAGAATCACTTCTATTACCCAATGGTGTTCAAAGCTCAAAGAATGTCCTTTATACGCTATACTCAGCGGCTTTCCTGTGAACGATACACCGGGCATCGGTACTTTTTACGATTTCTTTTCTCGTCTTTGGGCCTCGGGTTCAAACAACCTTTCTCCAAAAGAACGATATATCAAAGAGAAAGCTAAAAAAGGTAAGAAACACGGAGATAAAACCCCGCTTGGTATCAAGATGACTTGTGAAAACTTATTACCTTTTCTAGTAAAACACCCAATACAGAATACTCACCCATTTCGACTTGTTTTTAAACTTTATCATCAACAGTTTTTACAAGTCTCGATAGAAAAAGGTCTCATCGATTCAAAACATTTGTCTATAGCTGGCGATGGTACTCCTATCCGAACCTCTTCACTTTCAAGAAAAAAACATATCTGCAATTGCAAGAAAAAGGGTATCCCTCACTGCAAATGCAAAAAACTTTTCTCCCAACCCGACTGTAACAGTGGCTGGGATTCTTCCAGAGAATGTCACTTCAATGGTTACCATCTATACATGTTTGTTGCAGCTGATTCTCATAGTGATTTGCCTGTTTTCCCATTGCTTGAAAGAGCGTCTAGACATGATATGCTTTCTTTCCTACATACTTTTTTCTCCATGAAATCATATCTGCCTGAATTCAACGTAGAGAAAATGCTGTTGGACTCAGCTATGGATGCCATTTCACTTTACGAGTATTGCCGTAAAGAAAACATCGTTCCATTTATTGATTTAAAGAAAACTAAAGCAGATGGTACTAGTTATAAAAATGATTTTACCCTTGATTCCAATGGTGTTCCTATCTGCAAAATGGGCTTACGTATGCATCATGATGGCATCGAAAATACGAAGCATCGCGCAAAATATAGATGTCCTAGCGCTAATCGTAAACGTGGTTGTTTCTGCGAATCACCTTGTTCAAATGCAAAGTACGGCAGAACCGTACATACACAGCTTAAGGATAATCCAAGAATAATTAACATACCGCCAAGAGACAGTAAGGAGTGGAAAAAAGGAATATGACAGAAGAACTTCTGTGGAACGCTCTAATAAGCGTGAGAAAAATGATTATTTATTAGAGGCCGGCAAGCACCGTTCCACTAAGATGTGGTACTGCCGCCTCTATGCAATCATGATGCTACAACATCTTGACGCATGGGAAATGCCTTCCGTAGAAGATTTCCAAATGTCATTAAAAAACTCGCTTAAAGTTTTTGACATCTTTATTTTAAGGCATAACAGTGGTTATGTCTATTTCATATGCATAAAAATTTTTCTCTTTTTCCAAAACTACCAGTATTCAGTTTTCAATTGAATACACACTCAATTGTCAAGTGTTTTTTTAATATACATCATGAAATTTTATACTGCATGGTTTTTCTTAGTGATGTAAAAATTGCAACACTTATCACCATTGCCCAAGGTAATTGGTCTTTCTAGTCTACAATTAGCGAAGCTCATTGTAATATAATCAGTAGCACATAAAGATGGTGTAAGCTCTGGTACATTTTCTCTTTTGCATAATGCACATAATCCACATCTGGTAAAAACTATATGGGTTAAGTTAACATTTTCTTTATCTTCAACTGATACAAGCCAATTGGTCGAATATTTATCTTTATTTGTTTCACACCAGCGGCCAGCCTTCTCAATCTTTTCTTTATACTTTATTGATAGCAGATCAACTTTACTCATTTGCTTCTTCATGAATTCAAAATTATTAAGTCCATTGGCCAGTATTTCATCAAATTCATTCAAGCTAATGTTATCTTTCGTATTTTTATACAATGAAACGAGATATGCCCCCATCAAATAGCTGTTGAGAAATATGTTTTTATTTCCTCCAATATTCGGAGAATTCTTTACAATCTTTTTATATTCTCTTGTCGTCTTTGTAATAATATTTTTGAGCTTTGCCTTATCATAATACTTTTTTAATTGTTTTTTAATGATACCTTTCATTATGAAAGGGTATGCATAAGCCATAGCGGTTAATTTCATCTCTATTTCCCCCCGAAATGATTGTTTTTCATTCATACTACTCAAGAGTTACCTTTTTTAGATTTATTACTTTGGTATAATCGCAATGTTTTATTTCTAATATCTGCAATCCATACTTTTCAAAATATCCCTTAGTATCAATCTTTAAAAACTGTTCAAACCCCTTAGGTTCTAATTTCCTTATTAGGTAAAATAGTATTCTCTTCAATAAATTTTGTGGTTCTTCCCATTCTATGACCAATAACCTTCCTTTTGGTTTTAAAACCCGCTTCGCCTCTAACAGTATTTTTTCAGCCAATTCCTCAGGTATTTCATGTAAAACTAAAGAGATTAGTACTGTATCAAATGTTTTGCTTTTAAATTTTGTTTCTGTTGCATCCATTTGATAAAGCTTTATATTCTCAATACCATTTTTCTTCACTTTCTTTGCTGCAATATTTAACATTTCCTTAGAAATATCTATACCAATAATTTCTGCATCTCTTTTAAGGTTGGCTACAACAATAGCATTAGCTGCGGTACCCGTGCAAATGTCAAGTATCTTTCTATCTTGCTGATTTATATAATCATATAGAGCCTTTCGAGGATTAGCATCGTTATTCTTAAAGTAAATAACATCCAACAAGTCATATATCTTAGACATTCCCTCATAAAACAATGAATTCTCCACTATAACTACCTCCCATTTTAAAAAAATACTAAATATCTTCCCACTTTATTTTTATATGTATCGTACCTATTTCCGAATGTGGTCTCTAAATATTTTTCCTCTTCCAATATCTGCAGATGCATTAATGCTATTGTCAAAGCAGTTAATATTAATACAATTATATTTCCGAAAGCTAAGCTTGCTCCTATGTATGTCAAATCAAAACCTAAAAAAGCAGGATTTCTGCTTATTGTATATATCCCCGTAGTAACCATATCCGTCTTGTCTTTCTCTGGAATTCCAGCTCGCCAATTATCCTGCATCGTAACCATGGCGATGATAAAAAGACAAGTTCCCAGACCTAATAATGCCAAACCAATACCCCGAACCATTTGATTGGAAAACAATGAAGTATTTAATATTGCGCTGACTAAAACTACTATAACAATAGCCGTACTTGAAAATCTTAATAGACTTTCTATTATTACAGTTTTCCTTGATTTGTTACCTATACCCAATTGATTCGTTTTAATACCTTTCTTTCTTTGATTAATTAATTTTAATAAATATGCAACATAAAATATAAGAACCTCAATAACTCCGATAATTTGGATCATAAATAACCTCCCTTTTCA
>DALYNO010000441.1:0-3546 GCA_031975295.1 Anaerocolumna sp.
AACGGTTTATGTCATTGGAGATAGTGTAAAAGGATTGAAAAAGATAGGAGATAAGATAGAATTCTATGTAAATGGTGCCACTTTCGCTGATCTTCATTATAAAATAAACAACGGTGGACAAATAAATGTAGCTATGACTCCTAAGAGCAGCGGTAACTACATTTATACAGTAGAGAACCTAAAACAAGGTGATTCCGTACAATACTTCTTTACTTATAATCCAGGAAATGGTGCTTTGGATACCCAGACTTTAACCTATATTCATGGTGTAACACAGGGAACACCGGAGGACGGCGGGACAGGAAATCCTACTCAGAATACCAATGTCGCCTTGGGTAAAACCGTTACTTCTTCAGGCATTGAACCAGGATTTCCTGAAAGTAATCTGACAGATAATAATACTGCGACCAGATGGTCTTCTAACTTTGCAAATGACGCCTGGTTTACAATCGACCTTGGAGCAACTTATAATATCAACCAGTTAATACTTAGTTGGGAAGCAGCTTTTGGTAAACAGTATGAGCTTCTGGTATCCGCCAATGGATCTAATTATACCAGTGTGTATAAACAAACAAATGGTAACGGTGGAACTGAAACCCTAAACTTTACAGCAGTAAATGCCAGATATGTAAAGTTTCAGGGAATCGAAAGAGCATTGCCATATGGTTATTCCATATGGGATGTTAAGGTTATGGGACATAGTAATTGAGTATTGTTATTGCATTTAAATAAGTAAGAAAATTAGTGATAATAAGTTAGTTCAACTATAATAAATAGTTGAATTTCAGAATGAGGATTTTGGTCTGATTTGGGTTAACTCCAAACAGACCAGGGTCCTTATTTGATTTAAGGTTACAGTTACTAAATGCCAGTAAGTACCATGGTTTTGTTCCTATCAATCAGTTATAATGTTTGAAGAAACGATTGTAAACTGCAACTCTAAGATATCACCTGGTTTACACCTGAGTTTTAGTTTCTGAAATAATAGGTACATATTTATGGGAGGTTAAATGAAAAAGGGAAGTTATAAAATAATTATGAGATTTTTTGTGCTGCTACTGAGTATGATGGTGCAAGAGAAAGTAGCAATGGCACAGGAAATTAATCAAAGTACTGTAGCGAAGGTATATGAGGAATTTGCATATGAATATGAGGGCGCATCCCTTATTTATTCAGTTCAAAAGTTGGCTGAGGGTAATACTTTTGGAACAGTTTCCATAAAAGGGTGGGAATTTACACCAAGTGACACAATTGATTTAAAAATACCAGCAACGGTAAGTTATAAAGATCAATTATACCGGGTAACTTACTTTGGTACGATATTTAAAGGTAGCAAAAAAATTAGAAGTATTTCCATACCAAATACAATTACAAACATAAGTTATAATGCTTTTG
Source organism: Anaerocolumna sp. (assembly GCA_031975295.1). Taxonomy (GTDB): domain Bacteria; phylum Bacillota; class Clostridia; order Lachnospirales; family Lachnospiraceae; genus Anaerocolumna. Next base: position 1,396 of record DALYNO010000441.1, read on the forward strand.
AGAATTGCACTTTTCTGACTGAAGTATATTTATCAGAAGGTTTAACCGCTATAGGAGGTAATGCTTTTGAAGGCTGTACACAATTAAAAAGAATACGAATACCTGAAAGTTTAAAAAGTATGGGAGAAGAGGCATTTAAAAATTGTACTAGTTTGGAAGCGATTACATTTCCAAAGGGAATGACTCATATCTCAAGGCGACTACTTAAAAATTGTAAGAGTTTATCAAGTGTTTATTTGCCTCCTGAATTAATTGATATTCATCCATTTGCATTTGAAGATACAAACATAATCTTTACAGTTGAAAGAGATTCTTATGCAGCTTATGCCTGTAAAACTAATCGTCTTAATTTTTGTTATTCAACTGATACTGGAAAAGATAAAGTTGCTATGGATGGAATTATTCAGAAAGAGAGTGAATTTAGTCTGATTGTTGGGCGTGCTAAAAACGTAGACATCATTTATTTCCCTTACAATACAACTGATAATAGAAGTATTCAGTGGACAAGCAGCGATAACAGTATAGCAAAAGTTGATACCAGTGGTAAGGTAACAGGCATTGGACCAGGTGTAACAAATATTATTGCTAAAGTGGGAAATTATACTGCCAGATGTACAGTGGTTGTAAATTCATACGCACCAAAAGGAGTCAAGGCGGTACCTGCTGGATTAAATAGAATTCATATATCCTGGAAACCAGTGAATGGAGCAGAATCTTATGTAATACGTAGAGCAACTACTGTAGCAGGACCTTATAGTTGGATTGGTACCAGTCACTTTGAAACTGAATACGAAGATAAAGAAGTAGCTTACAACCAAACTTATTACTATAAAATATGTGCCACTAACGAAATTTCTAGTAGTAATTATTCTGCTGTTGCAAGTGCTAAACCAGGACTTGGCACACCTGCTGTTAGTGTGATTCCAATCAGTGATCAAAGCATCAAGATAAGATGGGATATGGTTCCAAATGCGGAGGGCTATTTACTATATCGTTCCACTTCTAAAAAAGGTCCTTTCAAACAGTACAAAAAAAATCACTTGAATAATATGACAGATAAATCTGTAGTTAAGGGTAAAACCTACTACTATTACGTGAAAGCATATCATAAAAGTACTACCAGCAAAACAATTTTTGGCAGTAATTCACCTATCACGAGAGGGGTGGCTAAGGCTCCTGTAAAACCATCCATAGTTACCCTTGGGACGGCAAGAGCAGATGTATATAAAATTCTTGGTAAGCCGTATAAAAAGTACTATGTAGGTGAATATCAGGAATTATATTATAGAGATAATTACATTGTGGGCAAAGCAACCAATATTGCTACTATCTATCTGAAAAGAATGGATGATGTTTACTATGTGATTGGTTGGTATAACTTGTATCCGAAATTAAAAGTTTCCGACGGCTACGAAGCTGATAAGGGAACGTTCACCTTAGGTTCCACCTGGGAGATGGTTGCAAAAGCCATGAAAACGCCAGAAACTCTTGCATTAAGATATGGTGGTGGGATTAACTTGGGTCCTAACAATCCTATTATTTTCACTACTACTACAATTACTTATCCGAATGAGTCTACGGTATCTTTCGATTATAATGGTAAAGTGAAAGGGTGGAATAATACTGGTAATCTCAAAGTAAAATATGGCTCTAATGCGACAGCTAAACAAGTAATAACATTGGGGTCTTCATTGACTGATATTGTTAAAGCTTATGGAACTCCGGATGCCTTAGAATCTGGTAGTTTTGGTATACCTGAATATATTAGGTATGGTAAAACAGAACTGTACTTTAATAAATTTCAGCAATTGGCTGGCTGGAAAAACAAGGGAAAGATGAATATATCTATTGGTCAAAAAGTGTCTGGTGCAAGAAAAGCTAAGATAGGGGATTCCATAGATGAAGTATTTAGAGTCATGGGAACACCAGATACATTAATGGTTGATACCAATAATCTTAGGACTTTGAAGAGTGTGTATTATGGCTCCCATAGTTTTGAATTGGATTATAATCAAAGAGTTTTAAAAATAAATTAGGAAGGAAGTAGAGGAGAAAAATTTTTTTGTGATAAGACACAGGAAAAGAGACATATGAAAAGTAACATACGAAAAGAATACATGAAAAGAGACCCATGAAAAGAAATATATGAAA
>DALYNO010000442.1:0-3535 GCA_031975295.1 Anaerocolumna sp.
CGGGATTCGAACGAATCCCCGCACACATAAATACTGATAAATAGGAGGTTTGCGGCTTCTGTTATTTATCTGCACACATCTTTGCACACATGAGATGAGCACTTTTTTGAATATATCAATTCAGCTCGTCTTGAACAAAGCGTTATTTGAATAGCCAGCATCCTTTAACCCCCACTTAGAAGTGAGTACTCCAGTATTTCAATTTTCTGCGGACTCAATTACGTATTTATTTTATCACTATAAAAGCATATTTTTATGTTTATCTATAAAATCATAAGACATATTCAAAAAACTCTCAATCGAAGTTCTATTTGTAAACATATTTATTATATGATTTTCAGCAGATATGCCATCAATCATACATTCATAAAATTGCTCATATGCTTTTTGAGGATATGGTGCCACTTTCTGTATACATGGAATATTTAATGTAGGGTCCACAGCCATTTCTTCAAGAAACCATAACGTGTCAGGATACAACGGTTCATTTTCCTTGTCATATCCATGCATCTGCTTCCACTTTTCAAATAATACAAAGTGATTAATCTCATGTATTGAGGCCATCATAAGCATATCTATTTCTTTTTCATATGAAACAAAAAACTCCTTCGTTAATACGTTTCTTGGAAAACTTGAGATACATCCGATATAACATATAATTCGTTCTTGTTCTTCAGGCCATTTCATTTCAAAGGTATCAATTAGATTAGATAATAGTTGGTCCTGTATTATATCGAAAGCAGACTGCAGCTGTTCGATTCTTCTGTTTATTTCTAATTCTTTTTCTATAAACACTTGTTTCACACTAGGTTTAACAATCTTATAAATCTCGTCATTATCCATATGGTCCAATATTTTTCCTCTTAGTTCCGGATAAAGTAAATATGTACGCTCCGCAAAAGGTCTAGTCTTATTCTTTTTATTAAATTCCGGATTTACATATTTACAAATTAATTTGATGTTTAATTCCATATCCATCTTCTTAACAACAATTTTCGGAATCATGTTTTTACCCCCAGGGAGATTTTTTTTAGAAAAAATAATAGCGAAGAAAATCAAACAATGACATTAACTATAATTTGACTTAATTATACAGTTCCTATTATTGGAAAGTCAAGCTGTATCGGTAAAGTTAACTATCTACACATTTAGTGAAAAGTGTACACTAAAAAACAGACATGATAACGGTTACTCGTTGCTTCTTCGAGTAAACAGTTATCTCTTTTTTTGTATTTTCAAATATCGTGGCCCAGATAATGACATATTGACTTTGTATATGATGATAGGAGAAAACAAAACAAACAAAAACATTTAAAAATAACAAACAAATGAAATAACCAGGCTGAAAATAAAATTTATATTTTATTTTATAAGGCAATATCAGTTAATCGATAAAACCTTATTGCCGATAAACCTGCGGTCTGTAAGAAGAAAAGAAGAACGAACGTTATCATTGCAGGAGTGATTTAAAAGGTATTTGTTATGATAAACGTGCAATGCTGATTGCTAGCAGATGTCTCGGTCATAATCGAATCAACATCATTGCAGAACATTATTTGCGCTAACTCATATGCTCGCAGGATCTGCGAGCATATTTCAGAAAAAATCCTTGTTTTTAAAATCACCTGTCATATTGTTTTATGAACATGAAACAAAGTTTAAAACAATAAACATGAGGTCACATGATTATGCTAGATGCATTATCTATCTTGCAGGAAGCTTATGAATGTGGTATCTTGGATTCAACAGAAGTCGCAATAAAAATAAATATGACCAAAGAAAGCTTTGTCAAAGAGCGTCATCCATATTCCATCAGTGCTAGGAAAGATGGACGCTACATAACCACCGTAAGGAAAGAAAATGAAGAAAGACAGCAAATAGCTGCACCAACATATAAAGAACTGATTTCTAAGCTTTACGATTATTATAATGACCGTAAAACTGATTATACCATCAGTGATTTATACGAGATGTGGATATCCAAACGTGGAAAACAGTCTGTAGAAGGTACTATCGATATTAAGACTGTAAAAAGAGACGAGCAACACTGGCGAAAGTATTATGCCGGAAATAAACTTGTCACAATTCCTGTTAGGAAAATAACCATCAAACTACTGAATGAATTTCTTAATGATTCCATTACCACATTTAAGTTTTCCCGAAAAGAATTTAATAACATGAAAACAATACTTAATGCGGTATTTCAGATTGCAATGGATAAGGACATTCTATCCGTAAATCCATTACTGAATACGCATACAGATGTTAAATTCCACTCTATCCAAAAGAAAAAGGATGGTTCCAAGCTTTATCTTGAGAATGAGATGGAGACCTTTGAAAAATTTCTCTATGAGCAAAAAAACATAGAGGCTTATGCCATTCTTATGGATTATCAGATTGGAACAAGAGTTGGCGAATTAGTTGCTCTTTCCAAAAACGATGTAACAGACAATGAAGTATATATTCATAAGATGGAGATTGTTGATGAGGAAAGAATCGATGGAGTGTATGTCCGCAAAGGCTACAAGATTGTAGAATACGTAAAACATGATATCTCATCCGGCTACCGAACTATTCCTTTGACAGAAAAGGCTCAGAAGATTCAAAAGGGGTTGAAAAGCTTTCACCTAACAGTGAATATCTGTTCACACAATCCAATGGTGAAAGAATGACCAGCAGAAGCTTCAATTATTGGCTAGAGAAATATTGCAGGGATGCCGGCATTACTTTCAAGAGCAGTCACTGCATTCGTAGGACATTTGCTAGCAGACTGTTTGCTGCAGGCATGCCATTAGCTGAAATTAGTGTTTATCTAGGGCATCAGGATATCGAAACAACCAAAGGATACATCTACAATTACCATGAAATCGAACAAAACCGTTCCTACATGAACAAAGCCTTATAACCAGTTGAGCACGTAAAAGGATGTTGCACACATCTGCACACATAGTTATGGGAAAGAAAAAAAGAGAAAACACAGATAATATCTATATTTTCTCCTCTAATTAGTTAAGCGCGAGACGGGATTCGAACCCGCGACCCTCGCCTTGGCAAGGCGATACTCCACCACTGAGCCACTCGCGCATGTATTAAATTTAATTTGTTCGATATTAAGTACCGAACGCAAAAATGATTATAACACAATCCTTAGTTGGTGTCAATGAAATTATTCATAAATTATCCATCTTATCCATTTTTATATGATTAGTAATAGTACGATAAGGCTTTCTTCCTACCCATTATAATATGTAAGAATCAACCTATAAGCTTACATACAGTAAAGTAACTTAAATCTCGCTACTTTACTGTATTTACTTATTTATATAACTATGCCCTAGCCTAAATCAGGTTCATCAGCCAAAACAATAGTATTTCTAACTTTACCTTCAGTTTCGAAAATAATAATCTCATTTGCACCAACTTTTAATAATGGTGCAGGAAGATACAATCTCTTTTGAGGCCCAATCTCCCAGAATCTTCCTAAATTAAAACCATTGATAAATACACAGCCTTTGCCCCAACCCTCCATATCAAT
>DALYNO010000443.1:0-3530 GCA_031975295.1 Anaerocolumna sp.
TCACCCCGATTGGTCAGATAATAGCCTTTGTTATCTAACAGGGTAATAAATCCTTTATCCCCCACTAATATATTATTTATCATATCCTGCAGTGCATTCATTTCTATATTAACTGTTACTCCACCGATAAGCTCCCCCTGACCGCTATACATTGGTGCCACACATGCGGTTACTGTTTTACCTATTGTAGCGTCATAGTATAATTTCGTATACAGAGGTTTTGAAGGATTGGAGGATAGGGCCTTATACCATTCTTTTGATAAATAATCATAATCCGCCTTTAAATAATCATATGTAGTAATGGCTTTATCACCATCTTTATATATATATGTCCCAGCATACTTTTCATTGGTTTTTATTGTATAAGGCTCAAACCATATGCCACTTCCATAAATCAAATTCTGATCAAATATTGTTTTCCTAAGCATATCTTCATAAATTGCTATGTTAGTAGCGGTATAGGAACTTTCCACATTTCTCGCTATCTGCCCTGCTAAAATTGCTATTTTTTCCATATTGACCTGAATTTGATCTAATTGTTTTGTTAATTCAGTTTTCATATTGACATCGATTTGATCCTCAATGATTCGTTTGCTACCCATATAACTAACTGCGGATAAAGAAATCATTGAAATAAATATAACTGACAACAATACAATCAATAATTGTGTCCTTATCTTTCTAAACGCCATACACATTCCTCCCAATTTATGTCGTTTTATGTTATTTTCTTGATTATACTACCCGTTTCCTCTTTTGTCACATAAAATTTTACAAATATGTAAATTTATATGTTTATATTTATATTTATAGAATTTTGTTTCAGGATGAAGCATTCTTTGAAAATGACAGAAAAACCAGAATACCTTTTATTAATTGCATGAAGCCTAAAATAATTACAGACCAAATTTCCTGTTTGTATACAGTATTTATTATTTTTATTGTATATTTAAAAGCTATCTGTAAATGTTAACAATAACTTCATAAAATAATCAAACTCTGTACATAAATGAATGTTACTATTTAGCTATAGCATTAACAAAGCTTAATAATTTTTTTCATAAATGGCCAGCAGGTTATCCTGCTGGCTCCTCCTCTTTAGAGCTTACAAAGCCTCTTCTCCACGTTCTTTGGTTCTAATTCTTATACATTCTATAACTTCTGAAATAAATATTTTACCATCTCCATAATTACCAGTTTGTGTAATGGATATAATAGTGTCAACTATTTCCTCTACTCTTTCGTCAGGTACTACAAACTTAATTTCAATCTTAGGTAAAGTATTCATTATAATTGTATTGCCTCTAACATATTCCGTAAATCCATATTGTTTTCCACAGCCTAGCACCTGATTAATGGTAAGACCATTAATTTGCATTTTAAGCAGGGCATCTTTTAAAGGTTCCAGCTTTTCAGGTCGTATAATTGCTTCGATTTTTTTCATAATACTTCCTTTCTATTTTACTATTAATCCAAACCATTAAAGGAAGGATATGCCATCTCTCCGTGCTCCACTATATCAAGTCCTTGGGCTTCTTCCTCTTTGGTTACTCTTATAGGCATAACTGCTTTTATAATTGAAATAATAATTATGGTTACAACTCCTGCGAAAACAATTGTAATTACTATACTTAAAACTTGCGCTGCAAATAATCTTGTATCTCCAAATACCAATCCATCCCACTGTGCAGCGGAGTTGATAGATTTCTGAGTAAATAAACCTGTTGCAAGACCACCCCAAATACCACCGATTCCATGGCATCCAAATGCATCAAGTGCATCATCATATTTAAATTTAGATTTCATTTTAGTAATAGCAAAAAAGCAAATTGGACTTACTAACCCACCTATTATAAAGGCCGCCCAGATTGGTACAAAACCTGCACCTGGCGTAATTGCTACTAAACCAACTACTGCTCCAGTGGCTGCACCTAATACCGTGGGCTTACCATGAAGCAACTTCTCAATTAGCATCCAGGAAAGTAAACCCATAGCTGCTGAGGTATTGGTTGTTAATATAGCATGTACTGCTAAACCATCAGCGGCTAATGCACCACCGCCGTTAAATCCAAACCATCCAAACCATAATAGTCCAGCACCAATTACAACGAATGGAATGTTGTGTGGTTTATATGCTACCACTCCATATTCTCTTCTTCTACCCAGTATAATGCAAGCAATTAAACCTGATACCCCAGAACTTATATGAACTACGTTGCCGCCAGCAAAATCAACTGCTCCTAATTCTCTAATCAATCCACCTACCCCCCATACCATGTGTGCCATGGGGTAATAAACGAAGATTGACCAGGCAGCGACAAAAACAAATAAAGCTGAAAATTTCATACGACCTGCTAAAGCTCCACATATAAGCGCAGGGGTAATAACTGCAAACATCATTTGATAAGCTGCATATAATGTTTCTGGAATAGTGGAGGCATAATCTGCATTGATTTCTGCTCCAACACCTTTAAAAAATAGTTTGCTAAAATCGCCTATAATTCCACCATGATCTGCTCCAAATGATAAGGAGTAGCCAACTGCAACCCAAAGTAAAGACCCAAGAGCGCAAATAAAAAGGCATGACATAATTGTGTTTAAGGCATTTTTTCTTCTTTCCATACCTGCGTAAAATAAGGCAAGGCCTGGTGTCATTAGAAATACGAATGATGTGCACATAATCATAAAGGCACTGTTTGCTAAATTGATTTCCATAAGATTTTCTTTCCTTTATTTAGAATTTTTCTTATATCCTGCCTTTTAGCAAATCATTTTTTATTTCACCACGCAAAAAAGACGATTACTTCTAAATAGACAGAAGAATCGCCTTTGACTCAAATTCGATTATACTAATTTTTTGCTAAATGTCAATCATAATTTTTACTATAATTTATATTCATAATGTTTCGCAGCTATAATTTTTAACATTACTTCAATTTTAATCACGTTTATCTTACATATTCAAACATAAATTTTTTTATCCTCTGTCACTAGGAAGCTTTTCTAACATTTCTATAAAATTCATAAATTATTATTAAAATTACCTATTTAATTTGAATTTAATTTGATTCACCATTCCATTTAGAGTATAATATTAACAATAACTAACAATAACAAACTTAAGTAACAATCTAATAGTATTTTAAATTAAAGGAGGTTACATTATGACTTTTTTTGATAAGCTGGGAGAAACCATTACTAGTAAGAGTAAGGATATTGCTAAAAAGGCCAAAGAAGTTGCAGATATCGCTACATTAAAATCTCAGGTAAGCAGTCAACAAGATATTGTGAACAGAGCTTATATTGTCCTTGGTAAAGCTTACTATAATGAGAATAAAAATAATCCATCAAGTGAATATGAGGATACCTTCACTACCCTTACCAAAGCATTAGAAAAGATAGATCAACTTAAAAATGATATTCAAATTATTAAAGGAACTGATAATTGTCCTAACTGTAATGCACAGATACCGAAAGATGCCGTATATTGTTCAGAATGCGGCATTAAGTTAGATCCAGACCCATCTGGT
>DALYNO010000444.1:0-3518 GCA_031975295.1 Anaerocolumna sp.
TCACCATCTTTAATAAATAATACTCTGGAGGCATAACTAGCAGCCATAGAACTGTGGGTTACCATCATAATTGTCTGACCATTTTTATGGAATTCATCAAGTATATCCAGCACTCTTTTTGATGATTTAGAATCCAGAGCTCCTGTAGGTTCATCAGCTAATATTAATTTAGGGTTGGTTATAATAGCCCTTGCCATTGCAGTTCGTTGTTTCTCACCACCAGATATTTCATAAGGAAATTTATCTCTTAACTCACTAAGTCCAAGGCGATGTAACAAAGGCTCTAATCTTTTCTCCATATCTGTAATTTTCTCACCGGATAAGACTAAAGGCAGCAATATATTATCTTTAACCGAAAATGTATCTAATAGACTAAAGTCTTGAAATACAAACCCTAAGTTTCTTCTTCGAAAAGCTGATAGTTCACGATCTTTAAGTGTTTTAAAGTTTTTCCCTTCCAGACTTATTTCACCACTCGTTGCTTTGTCAAGAGAGGCAATCATATTTAATAATGTTGTTTTACCTGAACCTGAAGCACCCATTATAGCTACAAATTCACCATTTTCAATACCAAAGGAAACATCTTTTAGAGCGGTAAACTGCTGGCTTCCTAGCCTTGTATTATATATCTTTTTAAGATTTTTCACCTGTAATAATTCCATGTTTTTTCTCTCCTTTTCCATCTTCTCATTCTTAGTTCATACATTTCATTTAGGGATATCTCATGAACTATATATATGAATTATAAGAAAAGGCGAAGACGATAACCATAGATTTACATTACAATTTGCTTATTTCATCTTACATTTTTGTCACATTTCTAGTTTCACCCTAAGCTATTCATAAATAAATTCATTTTCATCTTGAGGAAAGGACAGCATTACTTTTGTCCCAACACCTACCTCCGAATATAAACTAACCTTTATTGCCAACGAATCAGATACACGTCTTACCAGATAAAGCCCAACTCCACTTGCTTTCTTATCAAGTCTTCCATTATAACCGGTAAAGCCTTTTTCAAAAATCCTCTCCATATCTTCTTTTCTAATGCCTATACCAGTATCTCGAATAACAAGTTTATTCTCTTCCCAACTAATTTGGATACCACCTTCATTGGTGTACTTAATTGCATTGGATATTAACTGCTCCAGGATAAAAGACAGCCACTTACTGTCTGTGAGCACTTTAACTGTCAAGGATTTAAGTTCCAGACTTAATTTCTTATAAATAAAAAGAGCAGCATATTTTTTGACACAGCTATTCATGATTTCTGCTAAGTCATACTCTTTAATTAACAAATCCGAGGATAGACGATTTATTTTAATATACTGGAGAGCCATTTCTACATACTGTTCTACTTTAAACAATTCTCTTTGCAAAAGATTATAATCAGTTTTTTCTTTGGAAGATAATCCAAGGCTCATAGCAGAGATGGGGGTTTTAATTTGATGAACCCACATAGTGTAATACTCCATTTGATTTATATGCTCTTTTTCCAGACTATCCATAGCTTCATTGGCTATACCATATAATTTATTTATAATCTCTTCATATTCTTTCTCAATTACATTGTCACTGGTTAAAATTTCATGGTTATAACGAGATAAATTATCTTTCATGGCCTGAAGAGATGATAACTTATTTTTGAAGCGGGAATAATCATAAATTCCTACTAGACAGATAAAAAAACCAGACAGTATACAGCTATAATATATGGATCCCAAAGCGTAACCGTATAGAGCATGTACAATGCTGAATATAAAATAAATGAAAATAATGAGACTTATGTGTTTAAGTCTGTACTTAAGATAAGCCTTAATCATGGATTAGATACCCCATCCCTTTTTTAGTTTGGATCAACTCCTTGATTCCCTTGTCCTCAAGTTTCTTTCTTAACCTATTAATATTTACAGTTAATGTGTTATCATCTATAAAACTCTCACTGTCCCATAAATGCTTCATAATTTCATCTCTTGATACAATGGTATTCTTACGATTCATTAATACAGTTAAAATTCTATATTCATTTTTAGTAAGTTCAATCGCCTCTCCCTGATATAAAAGTGTTGAATCGTTTAAATTAAGAATAACCTCACCGGCCTGCATTACCTGCGTATCTGTGTAGTAAGTATAGGTTCTTCTTAACACTGCTTGCATTTTAACAATAACCACATCAAGAGAAAAAGGTTTTGTAATATAATCATCCCCACCCATATTCATTGCCATAACGATATCCAAGTTCTCCGTATGGGAAGAAAGGAATATAATTGGCACTTTTGACACTTTTCGTATCTCACTGCACCAATAATAGCCATTATAAAATGGCAGGGAAATATCTAATAAAACTATGTGTGGCTGTATTTTTATAAATACATCCATCACTTGATTAAAATCTGTAACCAGGTAGGAATCAAATCCCCATTGATTTAGATTGCTCCTTAGCAGCTCTGCAATAGCCTTATCATCTTCAACAATTAATACTTTATACATCTATAATTAACACCTCCAAATTCATCCATGCTATATTCCCTGTTAGTATAGCATATTGTTTAAATTTTGTCAGTCTTTTCAAATTAATAGAATTCATATTGACAGTTGTAAAATTGTGTTGTATTATTGTACTAAGTCATTAATACAATAGTACAGAAAGGAGAGCACATATGTTGTGGGAACTTAGCTCTGAACGGCCGGTTTATCTGCAGCTTATCGAGCAGATACAGCACCGTATCATTACAGGTGTATATCAACCAGGGGATAAACTACCTTCTGTTCGGGATATGGCAGCTGAGGCTGGGGTAAATCCCAATACAATGCAGAAATCACTTATGGAATTAGAACGTAGTGGATTAGTATATACCAATAGAACCAGTGGCAGATATATTACTTCAGACCATACTCTTATTAAGGAGTTAAAAAACCAATCTGTTAAAGGACAAATAATGGAGTTCTTAGATAAGATGGCGATGCTGGGATTTAAAGAAGATGAAATAAAGCATTTAATTGCAGAAGCACTGGCATCAAGAAATTAATCTGGTAGCGTATATAATTCATGCATGAATATGCAATGGGAGGTATTATGAATACAATTTTAGAAACGAAAGGTATCACAAAGAGATTTCAAGGTTATGCCGCTTTAAATGATGTAAATCTAACACTTAACAGAGGCAAAATCATTGGTCTGTTAGGGCCGAACGGCAGTGGCAAGTCCACTTTATTAAAACTTATCAACGGGCTTTTAGTGCCTGATTCTGGTTCTATTCTAGTAGGTGGATACCCCACCGGTATACAAACAAAGAAAATTATATCTTATCTGCCAGAGCGAACCTATTTGTCTGACTGGATGAAAGTAAAAGATATACTTGATCTATTTCAAGATTTTTATGAGGATTTTGATCGTAACAAGGCGCTGGAAATGCTCAAAAGACTACACATAGATACAGAGAAAAGCTTAAAAACCCTATCAAAATGATATTGTCAATATTCCTTTACACTTTTTCCTCAAGGATGTTCGACCTATG
>DALYNO010000445.1:0-3127 GCA_031975295.1 Anaerocolumna sp.
CATTTAGTTTCAAAAATTTTATAAGCGGATGTGGCGGAATTGGCAGACGCGCTAGACTTAGGATCTAGTGGGATACCGTGGGGGTTCGAGTCCCTTCATCCGCATGAAAGTCTCTAAATTTTATTTAGAGACTTTTTTGCGTTTTTCATTTTTTTACCCCCATCTCTAGCAACTGCAAAATAAAATAATTGAATCTTGAATTTATTTTCATTATATAAATCCATGCTTTTATATAAGTCTTTATAGTAGTCAAATAGGATACGTTTGGTTCGTACGGATTGTCTAAGGTTAATCTGGGTTGACACCAAACTTCCTTTGGTTTTGACATAGTAGTAGATTGGCTTGCGTATTACATTTACATTTTTAATATATTGAAGATATTCCATATTAAACAAAAAATCTTCACACCAGTTAAGATCCCTATTGCATCTTATGTTATGCTTTTGAATAATATCTCTGCGATAAAATTTGTTCCACATTACGCCATAATAAAAATTAGCCGGTGCTTTCATCATATATGCTGCAAATAGTTTACGACTCATTGTAGCTTCAGTGGGGATATGGCCCTTAGAATAGATTTTATGTCCTACAACTCGGTAAAAGTCTGTAATGACCAATTCACAGTCATGATCCACAGCTGCATTTACAAAAGTCTCAATGGCATCTTTCACTAACCAATCATCGCTGTCAACAAATTGCAAGAAGTCTCCTTTGGCTTTAGAAATACCAGTATTTCTGGTATCTGAGACTCCAGTATTTTTTTTATTAATAATATGAAATCTGGCATCGTTTTTCTCGAATTTATTAAGTACTTGCAGACTATGATCCTTGCTTCCGTCATTTATCATTAGAACCTCAAAGTTTTTATAGGTTTGATTACGGATACTGGTTAAGCATCGTTCGATAGTCTGCTCTCCATTATAAACTGGTATGATTATACTGACTAATGGATTATTCATAGTCATCACCTTTCCTTATCCAAATTATATTAGGATGATCCCAGGTCAAATAGCCTCGTTTCATATTACATTCAAGCAATTTGCACAAATCAGAATGTATCATGCTTGGATTCCAGTGCATAAGAATACCGAATGCTCAGAGAAAAAGTCTTCTAATGCATTTACATAGATGCTTTGTTCTTTTTGTTTGCGCAAAATGCTTATGAAGTGTTTGGGGTGGGATATTTGACCCGGACATCATTAGGATTCGAGTGTCAAAAGCCTGCTTCAGGCTGAATAATTTATATTTATAAATAGGTTTGCATTTAGGTTTACTCATAATTGGTTTACTATAGTATTATTCCAAGCAATGGGAAAGGTGTCACAAATTAAGAAAATATCTGGTTATCAGTATGGAATAGGTTGTTATAGAGTAACTACTTCCGATGTACCCCCTGTTGTATTTATAGTTGCCATACCTTCTGTTATGTATAGAACTTCAAAAATACCATCATCAATTCGATACATATTTCTTAGAGCAGGATATGCTAAAAGCATAGCTTCTTTAGCTTCGGTTCTTGGGTCTGTTACTAACTTACCAGACAGACGGATCCAAGACCCCCCCATGGTTGCGGATATTTCAAAATTAGGATTTTTCTGTATCTGTTTATAAAACTCCTTTTTGTTATTTGTACAGATATAAATGTGATTCTCCCATTCCATAATTGCTCCAAATGGTCTTACTCTTGGTTTGTCATCTTCAACTGTAGAGATATAAAAAATTTTACTATCATTTAGAAAACTAACAGCTTTATTCATTTTTATAACCATGTTACCCAAATTTATAAACAAGGACCCGAATAAAATGTGTATGATCTATGTACGTCTTATAAGGATTCTATCCTGCTTATTTATAATTGGTATCCTTTCTATGTATTCTTCTATAAATAGTTAGTGCACATAAGGGCAGATCAGTATAAAACTGTTCTTATGAGATATTTCTTAAACCATATTATATCATAACTTCATATATATCTGGCAAGAATTATTTATAAAGAGGAAAATATAGGATGAACTTGGTTTTATCATTTTATGATACCATAAGCATATTCATGATTATGTACGTAAATTAATTTATGAAGTTTGTAAAAAATGGAAACAAGAATTGAAAACTGGTTTATAGAACTATGTAATGCATGGTCCATAGATAAAATATAGTACTTCTATTGAGGAACAAGGATATTCTTACCTGGGATGTGAATTTCTACTGGGTTGAACCAAACTTAAGTGTATGTTGAACCATAATCTAAGTGTTGACATACATTAAGTTATCATATATTATAGTCAGGTAAGAAAATACTGTAAATGTTGCTGTTTATACCATAAATAATAGTCTATAACATCTTTCGATGAAGAAAAGACGATTATTTGTGGTATTTTTTGTTTGAAGAAACGTTTGTATTTTTCTTGGAATAAGAAAGGTGTGATTAAGTGAAAGTAAATGAAACCTTTGCCTTAAAAGGAGATTTGGTTTTTTCTGAATCTGCAAAGAAACTTGTTACAATACCAGGCGGTTATATTGTATGCCATGAGGGGATAGTTGAGGGAACCTATAGTGAACTGCCCGATCAGTTTAGAGAAATTCCAATTATTGATTATGGGCATAAATTAATTCTGCCTGGGCTTGTGGATATTCATACCCATGCACCTCAGTATGCTTTTATGGGATTAGGCATGGATTTGGAATTAATTGAGTGGTTGGATAAGAATACGTTTCCAGAAGAGGCTAAGTATAAGGATTTAGATTATGCAAGAAAAGCTTATGAAATCTTTACGGAGGATTTATTACATAGTGCCACTACCAGAGCTTGTATATTTGGTACAGTACATAAGGATAGTACCAAGCTGCTCATGGATTTGTTAGAGAAAACTGGGTTAAAGTGTTATGTGGGCAAAGTGAATATGGATAGAAACTGTCCAGACAATATCAGAGAATTTAGAGATATATCTCTTCAGGACACCGATAGATGGTTAAAGGAAACAAAAAATCTTTATAAGAATATTATGCCAATCTTAACACCTAGATTTATTCCTTCCTGCAGTGATGAACTATTGAAGGAATTATCATTAATTCAAAAGAAATACAGAGTACCGCTTCAATCCCATCTATCTGAGAATTTATCGGAAAT
>DALYNO010000445.1:3137-3518 GCA_031975295.1 Anaerocolumna sp.
TGGGTTAAGGAATTATGTGCAGATATAAAAAGCTATGGAGAGGCTTATAATCGCTTTGATTTATTTGGTGGAGATGTACCGACTATAATGGCTCATTGCATTTATAGTGATGAGGAGGAAGCAAAACTAATAAAAGAAAAAGGTGTATTTATTGCACACTGCCCGGATTCAAACACTAATTTATCTTCAGGAATTGCACCTGTCAGAAAATATTTAGATATGGGTATCCCTATGGGGCTTGGTACAGATATGGCAGCAGGTAATACCAATTCCATTTTTAGAACCATGATATCTGCAATTCAAGTATCTAAGCTACGCTGGAGATTAGTGGATGACAGCTTAAAACCCTTGCGTATAGCAGAAGCCTTTTATCTTGGAACA
>DALYNO010000446.1:0-3483 GCA_031975295.1 Anaerocolumna sp.
AACGGTTCTTATACCATATTTCTTCGTTAAGCTACAGACAAATTTCATCATAATTAACGGACCGATGGTTATTACCTCATCATATTCTTCTCCACTCTCAATAAGAGTCTGTAAGGCATGGGTTACCAAACCCTTCTCCCCATAACTGCCATCATCTGTCATAATATATAATTGATTGGAAACCTCGTCGAACTCTTTCTCTAAAATAACAAGTTCTTGACTGCGAAAACCTATTATCGAATGTACCTCTGCTCCAAGTTCATGCAGTTTTTTAGCAATAGGATAAGCGATAGCACAACCAACACCACCGCCTACTATTGCCACCTTTTTCAGCCCATCTGTATGCGTTGCT
This sequence comes from Anaerocolumna sp., assembly GCA_031975295.1. Lineage (GTDB taxonomy): Bacteria > Bacillota > Clostridia > Lachnospirales > Lachnospiraceae > Anaerocolumna. Next base: position 353 of record DALYNO010000446.1, read on the forward strand.
ACACCAAGTGGGCCAACAAAATCTATAATATAATCCCCTTCATCTTTTATACTTAGACTTTTTGTACTCTGTCCAACGATTTGATATATAATTGATACAGTACCCCTAGTCCTGTCATAATCTGCAATGGTGAGGGGAATACGTTCCCCTGCTTCATCCACTCTTAAAAGTATGAATTGACCAGGCTCTGCTTTTCTTGCAATGAAAGGTGCGTGAATATCCATCTTAATTACAGTAGGATTAAGCACTTCTTTCTTTATAATCTTAAACATAAACTGCCTCTTTTCTCAGATATTCCATCTATTTTTAGTAATTAAAATTGTTAACTATTATTTTAACGTTTACTAGAGATTTTACAAATATAAAAAAAGCATATCAATATATAAATATCGATATGCTAATATCTTTATTTTGTTATGTTCTATCTAACTAACTTTTACTGCCTCTGTTTAATGCCATTCATAAACTAAATTAGCTATTTTATTTGTGATCTAATAAGAACTGATATATTTTGTCATTCAGCCCAGACAAGTTTTCATGACCAAAATCAGGGTAAATTAACAGTTCTTTTACAGCTGTAATTTTATTGTAAGCAGCAAATTGTGTTGAAGGAGGACATACGAAATCCATTAAACCTGTGGCAAATAACACTTTTCCCTTAATTCTTGACACCAAATTCTGAATATCAATATAACCAAGTGTTGTAAATATCTCTTCTTCTCTTTCATGCATAGGATCAAATGCTCTAAAATATTGCTTCAACTCTAAATATGCGTCCTTCGCCAGATCCATATTCCAAACTCTTTTATAGTCACACAAAAAGGGATACACAGTGGCAAGTTTACTGATTCTTGGTTCTAATGCAGCACATGCAAGTGTCAGAGCACCTCCCTGAGAGCCCCCAGTTGCATAGATTTCTTGTTTATCTATATCAGGCATATCCATTACTATGCCAGCAAGCTCTGCTGTATCCAGAAAAATATGCCTGAATAGTAAATTCTCAGGTTTATCATCAAGACCTCGGATAATATGGCCATTTAGTGTATTTCCCTTCGTTCCTCCAACATCTTCTGAAAGACCACCCTGACCACGGCAATCCATGGCAAACACGGAGTAACCTAATGCTACGTAACCTAGTTTATCACTCCAGTCCCCTGCATTACCACTGTATCCGTGAAATAATAATACAGCAGGATGTTTTTTATCTGTATTTCGCGGACGTAGATATTTAACGTGTATTCTGGCTTCCCTTACACCTGTAAAGTACATATCAAAACACTCTGCAAATGGGGTCTGAAACTGTGAAGGCTCTAAAGTTACCTTTGGATCAACTGATTTCATTTCTTTTAAAGCATTGTCCCAATATGTATCAAAATCATCAGGACGAGGATTAATGCCTTTATATTGTCGTAATTCTTCAATAGGCATATCTAACATTGGCATAGGATTAACCTCTCTTTTATAGTATCATTTTACTTTATCAACTGGTATCATAGCAGATTTATATATCTTTTACAATATTGTTTGGTTATTTATGCGAATCGAAAATATGATTATTTATACGAATCGAAAGCTATCCCATCTGGTAACCAAATCCAGATTCACCCGTCAATCCATTATGTAGTAATTCTTGTATTGACTTCCGGATAAATTACAAATTCAGCATAACCCCTACCTTGGTCTAATATAACCTCCCATTGTAATAAATACACCATAACCTCATTGCCACTATGATCAGAATGAACTTTAGTCAGAATACGGATAGTACTATCTAAATTCTTCACCTCAATTCGAATGGCTGAATCCTCCCCTTGAATGGATATGATATTATCTTTCATTATAGGTGGATATTTTGTAACTAAATTCTCTGTAACACGGCATAATCTATGTGAACCTTGAAATTTATCCCTGATTATGGTTTCCCCGTTTTCTAAATTAAAATAGGTGTTCCGCTCTAGAGAATCAATGGTTCCTTGTTCGTATGCTTTGCCGATGTCCAATATAGTCTTTCCATTACCGTCTGTCTCAAATCTAGTACAACAAAAATCTTTTCCAGTCTGCTGTTCTCCTCCATTTATAAGAGGAACATTATGCCCTAAAGAACTATTGCATAGTATGGTATACCTTTTATCACTAAAATAATCCTTGGTATATTCACCTGCACCCAATTCCATTAATAACATATCCTTTTGATTTACATAGAGAAAACTGCCCACATCATTATGATTATGGGGCTCTTGGTTGTGCCCCCCTTTTATTGCAAATCCAGCACCATTCTTGCTCTTAGAAATACTCCAGCCAGCATCCGGCAGTACTATCTGACTGGCATGCTGATGACTTACCTCTTTTTGAATATGGCTTTCTATTTCTCTTTTGCCATCTACTATTACCTGATTTTCCAGATTGTTCTTGTATTCTATCACTTTCTGGCTTTTTATATTGGATTCTACCTTCTCCTGATAATTTACTATATACTGTCTGGTCCAAATATAGTCTCTATATATGGCTGCCCAGCGAAAACACGGATCAGTATCATATTCTGCTGCCATATCCATATTTGGAATGATAATCGTAGGATATCTAAGTGCAAGATAGGAAGTTAATCCCATTTTAAATTTGTCATGGCTGCTGCCATCGGAGAAATTAATTGTAATTCCACCACCAAAATAACACTTTTGCTGAAATTCCCCAATCTTTCTTAATTTTTCAGAATGGAATAAATCTATTTTTCCCTTGGAATATTCATAGATTTGTGCTGCAAAAGTTACATAATAAGTCATGCCATATGTAAAATAACTGATTCCCTCCATACAAGTTCCATCCTCAGGAAAACCGTCAATATAATGAGTCAGAGAACTACAGATTCTTTCCATATACCGATTTAATTTATTCTCGTCCTGTGAGAATAGATATAGACTCGCACTACCTATAGAACCTGCACACACAGCGCACCAGTTGTGATTACACTCTTCCCATCCGCTGTATGGGATTTGCGCATTATAAAAGGGCTGAATCACTCTATTTAATACATTATCCCTTACAAGTACTTTTACCTCATCTGAAAGTTCCTCTTTTAAAATAGCACATATTTCAGTTACTGCCTGAGCTGTTTCACTAGCAAATAAATCTAT
>DALYNO010000447.1:0-3468 GCA_031975295.1 Anaerocolumna sp.
AAGCTGGGGGCTTTATGTTTTTACCCAAGACCTGGACACTTAGAAATTTTAGAGAAATTCTGAATTTCAATAATAAGCAGCTTCCTGTATATCGCTGGTTTATTAACTCTATTTTTGTATCAGGGAGCCAGACATTAATTGCAGTAACCATCTATTCTATGTCTGCTTATGCTTATGCTAAGTTAAAATTCAAAGGGAAGGATTTCATATTTTTGAGTGTTATGTTTCTTTCCTCCTTCCCTGCTATAACAAATGTTATTCCTCTTTATAAAATTATGCATTCGCTGGGATGGTTAAATGAATTAATAGCGCTAATTGTACCAGGCCTTGCAGGGGTCTTAAATATTTTCTTAATACGTCAGTTTATGTATGCTATTCCTGATGTGATATTAGAATCGGCAAGAATAGATGGGGCTGGAGAATGGAGAACCTTTGCAGGAATTGTAATTCCCAATTGCAAACCTATTTTAATAGCAGTAGGATTATTTACTTTTACCGGAAGCTGGAATGATTTCCTTTGGCCTTCCATCGTAATCAATAACATTGACAGATTAACACTTACTGCTGGTTTACAGCTGGCAAAAGGTGTATATGGTAACCAAGTTGCAAGAATGTGTACCATAGCAACCATAGCTATTATACCGATGATAATATTATATTTATTTACACAGAAATATTTCGTGAAAGGTATATCTCTGGATTCAGGTGTAAAAGGTTAAATCATTTAAAATATACAAGGTTGATTGAAAATATAATACTGAAAGGAATGCCACATGCAAATTCTCTCAACCTCCAATCGTTTATAGGTAATGACCTCCTATAAATGAAAAATCCTCCGCAGATAGCCCTTTCACATAGGATGAATTATGCTGAATTGGGACTGTGCAGGGAATAATCTTTGTGGCAGTAACACACTTAAGAAAGGTGTTAAGCAAAGGGTGATAAAATGAACATAGCAAGAAATGAATACCCAAGACCTCAGTTTGTAAGAGAGAATTGGATGAACTTAAACGGAGAGTGGGATTTCTCTTTTGAGACAGATTGTTTTGATAAAAAAATTACAGTACCTTATTGCTATCAGAGTAAGTTATCAGGCATTCATATACAATCGCCGATAGAAACTGTATGGTATCGCAGAAACTTCAGCTTAACAGAAGCAATGAAAGGCAAGAAAATAATACTTCACTTTGGTGCAGTTGACTATAGTTGCTGCATCTGGATCAATGATATGTTTGTAAAAGAGCATACTGGTGGACATATTAGTTTTGAAGTAGACATTACTTCCGTTTTAATAGAGGGGGATAACACAATAGTTTTAAAAGCAACAGACAATCCAAGGGATTTGGAAATGCCTAGAGGAAAGCAGTATTGGAGAGACAATTCTGAAGGTATTTTCTATACAAGAACCACAGGTATTTGGCAGACTGTATGGTTAGAAGCCCTGGAAGAAACTTATTTAGAGAATGTCTTTATAACACCAGATTTAGATCATATGCAGGTGGAGTTTCAATACGAGATTACTGGCTCAAAAGAAACAGTATTAAAGACGGAAATATTTTATAAAGAAGAATTATTAATAACAAGTACAGTAGAAACTTTACGAGGTGCAGGAAGTTATAAATTGGCCATAGATCAGCAACAACTAAAGAATTGGAACTTTCAGGAGGAGCTGGTGTGGACACCGGAACATCCAAGATTATTTGACGTTGTGTTTACATTAATAGAAGGGGATAGAGTAATAGATAAGGTTGGTTCCTACTTTGGTATGAGAAAAGTATCTATTGAAAATGGTAAGTTCTTATTAAACAATAGAATATATTATCAGAAATTACTTTTAGACCAAGGCTATTGGGAGGATTCCTTATTAACTGCACCGACGGATGAAGCTTTTGTTCGGGATATTGAACTAGCGAAGGCCATGGGTTTTAACGGGGTTAGAAAACATCAAAAAATAGAAGATCCAAGATTTTTATATCATGCAGATAAAATGGGCTTTCTGGTGTGGGGTGAAATCGCTGCCGCCTATGTATATTCAAGGAAGTATGTCAAGAGAATTACTCATGAGTGGATTGATGAAATATTAAGGGATTATAATCATCCTTCCATCGTTGCTTGGACACCATTAAATGAATCCTGGGGTGTATTTAATATAAAGGATAAGAAAGAGGAACAAAGCCATAGTGCCGCTATGATTTATTTAACAAAGTCATTAGATCAGACGAGGCCAGTAATTTCTAATGACGGTTGGGAGCATACCTGTACAGATTTATTTACCATACATGATTATGAGTGGAAGAAAGAAGTACTGCAAAAGCGCTATGAATCCCTAGAAAACATCTTAGATTATATGCCGGGAGGAAGACCATTATTTGCAGAAGGCTGGAAATATGAAGGGCAGCCTATTTTGGTTACTGAATTTGGCGGGATATCTTATAAGAAAGGTGATTGGGAAGGCTGGGGTTATTCCAGTGCAACCAGTGATGAAGACTTTGCTAAGAGATATTATGATGTAGTGTCTCCTTTGCTTGATTCACCCTATGTACAAGGATTCTGCTATACCGAAATAACAGATGTGGAACAAGAGATTAATGGTTTACTTACTTATGATAGAAAACCTAAGATTCCTGTTGAAATAATTCGTGCTATTAATGAAGGCAGATGGAAGAAATAATTATGGAAGAAAATATAAATAATCCTGTTCAATATAGCGGAGCAATTGATTGCTTTAAAGGAATTCTCACTTTGCAGATGATTTTAGCCCATTGTTTTCAATTTTACAGTGTTCTGGATTCAGAAAAAGGTTGGCTCTTTATAACTGACTATATTAATTTAACCACATTTTCCGGTTTTGTATTTGCGTTTGGATATGCTTCCTATCATGCGTATATAAAGAAGGAACTTAAAACTGGGTTAAAGAAGATATTAAGAAACATAATACGTCTATTGATTGCTTTTTATATATCCAGCTTTGCTTTTGTAATCTTTATAGAAGGTATGTCTTTTAGAAAGGATAAAATCCTTGATATTTTACTCATGAAAAGGTTAGCTGGCTGGTCGGAGTTTCTTATCGCCTTTGCAGGTGTTTTATTATTTACGATGTTTCTCATGAAAGCATTAAAAAGCAATCATTTAAAGTACCTTATCCTAATAGGCTGTATTAGTCTTATATCCTGCTCTATTCCAGCGAAAGAAGTTCCAGCAATACTAGGTATCTTTATTGGAGGACAGGGAAGTGCCTATTATCCTGTATTACCTTATTATCTTTATTTTATTATAGGTATCTATTTTGTAAGGAATCAAGTTAAGTTTCATCCAACTGTGCTGGGAATGGCAATTCTTGGAACAGGATATACAGTTTATAGTTATATCTTTGTTTCAAAGGGCTGGCCTTCCAGATTTCCTATATCCTTAGCCTGGCTTACAGGGGCAATGATATTTTTATATGGGGATTATTTATTGTCTATTATT
>DALYNO010000448.1:0-3454 GCA_031975295.1 Anaerocolumna sp.
TAGGAGATTTAATTATTGCTTATTCCTTACCAATGGAGGTAATATCCTTCTTTAATTCCTTCCGATATTCAACATTGCCGATTGGTATAGTAGGTTTAAATGACTATATCTTAATAAAAAATGGTGCACCTGAATTGGAAGGTCAGTGGGCCTTATCCTCATATCCTGGCACAAAGCAAGAAGATGGATCCGTCCTTCGTTGGTATATTGCCAATGGTACTGGAGGAGTCATTTTTAAGGATTCTGATAAAATTAATGAGTCCTGGGAATTTTTAAAGTGGTGGACCAGCTATGATACACAGATTAATTACACCTATACCTTGCAGTCTACCTATGGAAAGACATTTGTATGGATGTCCTCAAATGTAGATGCAGTAGCAGATTCCTCCTTTGATCAAGCTGATAAACAAGTTATATTAGAGCAGATTAAATGGCTTAGAGATGTTCCAAGAACTCCGGGTCAGTATATGCTAGAACGTGCGATTTCAGACATCTGGAATGCCATGATTAAAAACGGTAAATCTGCGCAAGTTGCTATCGATGAACAGGTAATTGGTATTAATCGTGAGATTAAGAAGAAAATGCAGGAATTAGGCTATTATGATAAGAGTGGTAATCTGTTGAAACCTTATGTTATCAGAGATGTAGACTGGATTATGGAACAACTAGAAAAAGCGAGACAGGAGGTGGGTGCAGATGGACTCAAAGACTATAAGTAAAAGAGAACATAAAAAGCCAGGTTTTAAGAAAGACAGAGCAAGGACATTTGTGCTTTTATTTCCTTATGGTTTATTATTTACTACTTTTATTGCAATTCCAATTGCAGTTGCAATTGGTTTATCCTTTTCCTATTTTGATGTGATTAATAAGCCTGAGTTTGCAGGTCTTGACAATTACATAAGCTTAATTACCCAGGATACAGCCTTCCTTAAGTTTGTACTTCCTAATACATTTAAATATGCACTTATTGTTGGTCCTGGTGGTTATATTTTATCCTTTATCCTGGCATGGATGTTAGCGCAGGTGCAAAGAGTTCCAAGAACCATATTGTCTCTAGCAATCTATACACCTTCCATGCTTGGAAATGTATTTATCGGTGTTATCTGGAAAACAGTATTCTCTGGTGATCAAAGAGGTATCTTCAACCATTTATTAATGGAACTTGGTATGATTGATCAACCCATACAATTTTTACTGTCACCGGATTACCTGATGAACATTATGATTTTTGTATCATTGTGGTCCTCTATGGGTATCGGCTTTTTGGCCATGATATCCGGTATTTTAAATATTAATGAAGAGTTATACGAAGCGGCTTATGTGGATGGTATGAAAAACCGTTTCCAGGAAATATTCTATATCACCATTCCGTCTATGAAACCACAGATGTTATTCGGTGCAGTTATGGCAATTGTAAATGCCTTTAACATGGGCTGGATTGGGGTTACGCTATCCGGTATGAATCCAACACCTGGATTGGCTGGACAGTTAATCACTAACCACATTGATGATTTTGGGTTTATCCGTTATGAAATGGGTTATGCAGCAGCAATATCAGTTACACTACTGCTGATTGTAACCATATTCTCAAAGGTTGCCCACGGATTATTTGGTGAGAAAGAATAGGAGGAAACATGGCTAATTTTCAAGGTTCCAAAATGAATCCCAAACGTTTTTCCATATCCCAGCTTAAGTTCTATATTATATTAATACCGCTAGGGATATTTATGATATTACCAGTTATTATGGTTATCAATAAAGCATTTAAGCCACTAGGTGAATTATTTGCTTTCCCCCCTACTATTTTTGTAAAAGATCCTACCATGAAGAATTTCAGGGATTTGTTTGCACTATCTGGTACAACGGGGGTACCAATGACCAGATATTTATTTAACTCAATTTTTATAACAATTTTAACTGTAATTATTAATTTGATTATAACAATAAGTGCAGCTTATGCCTTTTCCAAAAAGAATTTTAAATTAAAGGGAGCACTATTTAATATTAACCAAATGGCTCTTATGTTTGTTGCAACAGCGGTAGCAGTACCAAGATACATAGTTATAGTAGAAACTGGTTTAATTAATACCTGGCTTGCGCATATTTTGCCCCTAATAGCAATGCCAGTAGGTTTATTCTTAGTGAAGCAGTTTGTGGACCAGATTCCCAATGCTTTAATTGAGGCAGCAATTGTGGATGGCGCTAAGGATTTTAAAATTATACAAAAAGTAATCATTCCCTTAACAAGGCCAGCACTTGCTACGTCAATTGTATTAACATTTCAGTCTGTTTGGAATGCAACAGAGGCATCTAATAATTTTATAACCAATGATACTATGAAGACCCTGGCCTTTTATTTGGGCTCACTGTCTACGAATAATGCAGTAGCAGCAGAGGGTATGGCTGCTGCAGCATCGGTATTGTTGTTCCTTCCAAACTTAATTATATTTATCTGCATGAATACACAGGTTATGAATACTATGGCACATTCTGGTATTAAATAGGAGGCGTAGAATATGAAAAAAAGAATAAAAGCAGGGTTACTCCTGCTGATGGCTTTTGTCTTTTTCTTTCCGACGCACTCTGTATCTGCGTCTCAGGCAACAAGCTATACCTATACATTAGATGATAAGAATTACTGGACCAGAACCCAGGATGCGTATCTTCCAGATAAGACAATAACAAACCTTGGTCTTATGAACCCGGATGATCTCTATATTGATGAAAATAATACACTCTATATAGCGGATGCAGGGAATCGTAGGATTGTTAAATACTCTATAGACAGAGGTGTTGTGGAGGGAATATTAGAGCATGAAGGGTTTGCAACACCTAGAGGTGTTTTTGTAACCAAAACTGGTGAAATCTACGTTGCCGATGCAGGCGCCAAATCTATCTTTAGATTTGATAAGAATTTTAATCTGATAGATTCTTATGGAAAACCAGAGACCCCTTCTTTTTCTGACACCCCTTTCGACCCTCTGCGTATTGCAGTAGATAACAGCGGAAATATGTATCTGGTGGGTGAAGGTGTCTATAACGGTATTATTCAGTTAGCACCAACTGGAGATTTCCTGGGATACTTTACAGTAAATAAAACAAACCTAACTTTTGTTCAGGCAATTCAAAATGCTATTTTTACGAGAGCACAGTTAGATAACCTTGTACCCAGAGTACCTACCACATTTTCAAATCTTTTTATTGATGGGAAGGGTATTGTATATACCACCACCATGGGTACCAACACAGATGGCTTAAAAAAACATAATACTGCCGGTGGAAATATGTTTATTACCCAGGACTGGGTTTCTGATTCCATGACAGATGTATATGTGGATGAACAGGGAATCATTTATACCAGTGAAAATGAAGGATATATTAATATATATTCCAGTGCAGGAGAACTTATCTTTAATTTTGGCTCTTTTGTATTTGATCAGGATATATCTGGGTT
>DALYNO010000449.1:0-3443 GCA_031975295.1 Anaerocolumna sp.
CGCTTTATTATAAGTTACCAGATTCCATAAGTCATCCTTTACAGCTTCAATGACTACTCTATCCTTGGAGATATCAATAACACCACTTTTTAATGCAATAAAATAAGGATAATAAAGTATCAAATCCTTCCTCTCTAAAGTATGAAGCAGGCCATCTGCAAATTTTTTTGCTTCCTCTGCAACAGCACCAACTAACCGAGGCAGATTCAAATCCTCTCCTTGTGCTACCGCACTTCTAACAGTCCATAAAATATCTTTATCTAGTATAGTATTTTGGGTATATTCTTTCCAGGGAACAGAAGGCAGTCCTGACTCCCGCAGTGCTAAAAATCCTTCCAGCTTGTTCATGAAACTTCTCCTTAAATCTTAATTCTTGGATTGCGAATCCTCTCATGCTCTTCTAATGCAAAACGATCAGTCATACAAGCAAGATAATCACAAATAACATGTACTTCATTATTCACAAGTCCTTTGTAATGAGGAATATGTTCTACATGGGAATACTTATAATAGATATCTGGTGGCAGTAATTTAGGATTATCAAGAAAGGCCTGAAATAAATCACCAACAACCATAACTGCTTTACTGTCCATAATTTGAATCGTATTCATACTATATACGGTTTTATAAACCAAATCTTTCAAAGTTTTAAATTGTGACTTTTCTTTCTCTCCAAGTGATATCAGAATAGTTCCTTCATTAGATAATGCCGACACCTGTTTACTATCTGCTACCTTATACTGCAATATATTTTTATAACTTTGTTCTGTCACACTCATAACCAATCTATGTATTAGTTTATCAATAAAATAAGTATCTTGCATTTTATATATATCAATGGATGTACCTGTCAATTCACCAATAATAGAAAGCATCTCTTCTACCTCTGCCTTAATGTCTCCATTATTTTTCATCGCCCTTTCAATAAGACCGGATTCAATGCCATCTTGCAAATCGTGACAGATATAAGCCAGTGTATCCACAAGACCTACAACTTGTCCTTCCAGAAAAGAACAAGGCTTGCCAGGATTTAAATTCTGATAAATACCACTATAATCTCTGTTGTGCTTTAAAATACCCTCTCTCACTTCTGTGGTCAGATTAAGCCCCCAATATTCATTACTTCTGCGTTCTATAAAGTCAACCACTCTTACGCTTTGCTCATTATGAAAGAACTTGCCAATATTCCTGGCAATTAGCTCTTCATCCAAATAACGCTCTACTGCATGTCCAAAAGGTGTATGACCTAAATCATGGCCAAGTGCAATCGCTTCTGAAAGTTCCTCATTTAAAGCCAAAGATTTACATACCCCTCTTGCTAGCTGCGCCACCTCCAATGTATGGGTTAATCTGGTTCGAAAGTGATCACCTTCATGATTAACAAATACTTGAGTCTTATACATCAACCTTCGAAAAGCTTTGGAATGAATAATTCTATCCCTGTCTCTTTGAAAATCACTTCTATTCTTATCCTTATCTAATTCATCCTCATAATCTCTGCTGTTATCTATTGCCCTGTGTGTTGCAAAGGGTGCTAAGATAGAGGCATAGGCACTCTCCATATCATCCTTTGTACGGGGCAGATCATAGCCACTTATCTGCATAAATCTCTCCTACTTATTCATTGTTTATGATATATTTTATTAGTATCAGTTTATAATATTTTCCTTATTTTCACAATGATAATTATGTGATAAACCAACTGCTTTTGCTTAAAACAAATTATTTTAACAAATCCATTAAATCTTCTCTTGTAAAGCTTCCCATACCCATGCCATCACCACTAAGTACCTGGTCTGCCAATTCTTTTTTCTTCTCCTGTATCTTCATAATATTTTCTTCAATGGTACCCTGTACAATTAATTTATATACGCTGACTACATTCTTCTGTCCAATTCTATGGGCTCTATCCGTAGCTTGATTCTGAACTGCAAGATTCCACCATGGGTCAAAATGTATGACAATATCAGCAGAAGTAAGATTAAGTCCGGTTCCTCCAGCTTTTAAGGAAATACAGAACACTGAAGTATCGTTCTTATTAAACTCTTCTACCAGCTTAGCTCTTTTTTCTTTGCTGGTGGCACCTGTTAAGGAATAATACGTTATTTTTTCTTTCTCAAGCCTCTTTTGCAGTATCTCCAAAAGTGAAGTAAATTGAGAAAAGAGAAGTATTTTATGGCCACTGCTTACAGCATTTTGAATTAAATCCATACACATTTCTATTTTGGCAGAGCCATGGTTATAATTTTCATATAATAAAGTTGGATCACAGCAAATTTGTCTTAGTTTCGTCAGCTCAGATAAAATTTGAATTTTAGAATTTTTAAATTCCTCATCTGAAGAAGAATCCAGCAATATTTGCAGTCTTTTCACATGAGCATCATATAGTTTTTGCTGTTCACCTTCTAATCTGGCAAACATATTTTCTTCAAGCTTGTCCGGTAAATCTGTTAGAACATCTTTTTTCAAACGGCGCAATATAAATGGGGTTATCATTCTTTGCAGACGCTTTACTATTTGTTCTTCCTGATTGGTAACAATGGGTATTTCAAGTTCCTCACGAAATCTCTGATAACTATATAGAAATCCCGGCATGAGATAATCAAAGATGCTCCATAATTCACTTAATCTATTTTCAATAGGCGTACCCGTCAGTGCTAATTTAAAATCAGCACGAATCATTTTTACAGCCTTAGCTGCCTGGGTATTATGATTTTTAATGTATTGAGCCTCATCAATAAATTGGCAGTAAAATTCTATATTCTCATACAAGCTGATATCCCGTTTTAATAGATCATAGGAAGTGATAAGTATGTCCTTTTCATTTATACTCCTTATGATTTCCTGACGTTCTGCGGTTGTTCCAATTACCATCTTGGCAGGAAGAGAAGGTGCAAACTTTTGTATTTCGTTATTCCAGTTAAATACCAGGGAGGAAGGACATACAATCAGAGCCTTTCTATTATCTTTGGCACCTCCTTCTAGATATTCTGATAACAAAAATGAAATAACCTGTAAAGACTTACCTAGTCCCATATCATCGGCAAGAATTCCACCAAACCCATTGAATCTAAGGGTCTTTATCCACAAAAAGCCTCTTTTTTGATATTCTCTAAGCACATGAGTCAGACTCTCTGGTATATCAAAGTCGCTGTCCTCCACAGTCTTCATATTACGAACCAGTGCCTTAAAGCCTTTATCTTTGCCCACTGAAAGAGATTCTCTACTTTTTAATTCCCCATCCATATATAGGGCACGATATTTGGGTACTGTCATTACAGTCTGTTTAAGCTGTGCTTCAGATAAATTAAGACCTTGCTTCAGCTCAATTAAGGCTTCAATCTCTTCTCCTTCAATATTTACAAAATTTCCATTAGATAGCCTGTAGAACTTCTTTTTCTTATTATACCTCATTAATATCTCATGTAACTGCTCCTGCGACA
>DALYNO010000450.1:0-3433 GCA_031975295.1 Anaerocolumna sp.
CGCATACTAACATGACTTACTTCTACAGCATTTTTCTTCACGGTATGCCCTCCTTTATATTATTGTAACCACTAATTAAATGATTATCGAGAACTTATAATTCCATAAATGTATTTTAATATTTTACACTAACCCAGCAAGCCTAAGAGAGCATCAAGGTTCATATATCGTATATGATAACTCACAACGTATCTTTTATATAGCAGATCAACCTTAGGGCTCGGTCTTACAAAAATAAGCACCTCCAGATAACAAGTGTCTTACTTGTTTTATACATGTAAAATAAATTCATCCTGTTTCTTATAAAACATTAGCATACCAATTAGTAAAAATCCAAAGCTATATACGATGGATAATAGTAAAGCTCTCTGATCCAATAACTGTCCATAGATAGCATTTCTAAAATTGCTTACAACAGAATAAAGTGGGTTAACATCCAATAACCATCCATATCCTGCTCGAATTATCTTCTCTGGTTTATAGAATATAGCACTTGTATACATAACCATCATTAATGCCACAGACCATATATACTCTAGATCTCTGAAAAATACAGACAGAGTTGCAAGTATCAAACCAAGTCCATAACACATAATTGGTAAAAGAATCAATGGAACGACTGCTTGTAATAAATAGATAGTTGGCTGTACCTTTAATACAGCTGCAACCAATACAAGTACTACAAGTGAAATAGTAAATGTTATATAATCGCTCAAAATACTAGATAACGGATACATATATTTAGGTACATATACCTTTTTAATCATACTACTGTTAGTACGAATTGATTTCATTGCCACTTTTGTACTATTGGAAAAGAAAGAATACATTAACCTTCCTGATAATATGTAGACAGGAAACGTTTTATCCGTATTACCCATTAAGGTACCAAATACAATTGTTAATACAATCATAGTAAGTAATGGTTCTACCAATGTCCATAGAATTCCCAGATAGGACCTTCTATACTTTAATGTAATCCCCTTTTTCACTAATTCTCCAAGCAAAAAACGATATTTTGCAAAATTACTGACATACTTCTTCAAACGAACACCTATACCTTTCGTAAATCTTATACTCATATAATTTAAATGGATGTTGTAAAATAGCTACTGCTACTTTACAACATCTTCTATAACTTAAGTAAAGATTTGAAATAGTTGATTCTTTCATAATAACTCTACTTTAAATCATTATAATTAGCTAGCAAGTCATCAATTGGTTTCTTATCCAACTTTCTAAATAACTCCATTCGCTCTAATTTATATTCGGATGGTGCATTATGATTTTTCTCAAACGCTAATGCCATATTACTATCTTTATAAATAAAACGATCTTTTACAAAATCCCATAGTGTATTTCCATTCGCATTATTAATTAATAATACGCTAGCACCTTTATCATCAAACATTTCAGGGTCAATATCTTTGATACCCCAAAAGTCACCAATGGTAATATCTCCAGCTCGGTTTGTAAATGTATATCCGCATGCACTGCAAGATGGTCTGGATATATAATCCTTTAAGAAAGCTCTGAAATAGTTGTTCTTTCTAGCATTTACTTTAATCACCTTACTGTTTTCAAATTCTATCACCATAGTTGCTTTATGGATTAACCAACCTTTTTCTTTGTTTCGGAACGTAATATTGACTACTTTGGATTTATTCTTTTTATTTAGGTAATCAACATATTGTTGGAAAATCTTCGGTGATGGACTGGCATGGCATAAAATCTCGCATATATAGAGATTATCATAATCCTTCTTAAGATAAGCTTTTAAACCAGCACATTCACAGGGTAGTCCGGAGTACAATACTGTATGCTGTTCCTGTAATAGTTTTTTTATTCTAGGGAACATACCTTCAAAGTTACTTTTTACATATTTAGAACCATAAAAAGCTTTAACATCTTCCATATTGTCTGCAATATCTGAAACAACATTCATATCCTTATCGTATTTAACACCAACAACATAGCCCTTCTTTTCCTCAATAACATATCTTGCAAGTTCAGGAAAAATGGCTCCTGATGAGGATTTAAGTCTAACAGCTTCATCCTTATTCATAACAGAGTATACTTTGGGAAATTCTTCATCGTATTCTACCAGTTGATTGTTATTACGAATACAAGTCTTAGCACATAAACCACATTGAATACATTTATCATCTGCTACTGGATAGGCAAACCCTTCTGCATCACATACCATAGAAATAGCATTTGTAGGACATACTTCTTTACAAGCATTACAACCGTAACATTCCATTTTAGTAATATCTGTAGGACAATCTACTTTGGATTGCTTTACATTATGTCTTAATGCATCCATTAGAAATACAATTGAACTATTTCTATTTCTAACAATTCTATCTCTTAAGCCGTCCACATCTTCAATAGCAAATTGTGAAAAGTCATTAAAATCCTCTTTTTTATATAGTAAATGAGATTCCATTCCCAAAGATTTTAATAAATCTATAGTTCTACTGCCTGTGTTAGAATGTAGCATGGAAACAAAAGGAGTTTCATATATCATGGAGAATACAGTTCCATGAAAAGAATTGGTTATTACATACTCCGCATTCTCAATCCAACCCAAGAACTCTCCTGGCCCCTCAGTATAACAAGTTGCTATTTCATTCTTAAATATTTTATTTGGTCTTCTTTGTACTATAGGCAAACCTGTAGCCTGTGAAATCCTGTTTGCAAATGCAATTACATCAGGATTATTTTCCATCATATACACAAATATATACTTTTCATTTATAGTAGGTACACGCTTAATATCTTCATAGGCTTCTCTTGGTATCAAAAGCGTTGGATCAAGTACAACATCTATTTCTCTTTTTACCAAGCCTTCTATCGCTTTTACAGCACTTTTTTCTCTCACAGAAATAGATGTAAAGCTCTTAAGGCATTCTTTAATCCTATCATGATATATGGGAAGAATATAATCTTTGCCAATACTTGCAGCATAGGCTATCTTAGTTGAACCAGGATTTGCGAATTTCAGAAAATAGGCTGGGTCAAATCCTCCTATGTGTTCACTATTCCAAACCTGATCACTACCTACTATATAAGCATCTAAGTCCAAGTCAGCCTGCTCTAATTCTTCATAAGTAGTATAATCTCCAATAAGATCAAATTGGATATTAATAAAATCAGTATAATTCTTATATCGAACTAGACTTTTTGGATTCTTCCATTTAAGCTTTTGCTCAGCCAAAGACTTCACAAGTCCTTTTTTCCCTTTTAAAGGATTATATAAATCATCAATAATACTTGGATGATAATGAATAACAAAAGGCTCTATGTTATTATCTTTAAGCACTCTTTGTAATGCCCAAGTCTGTAAGCTTGCACCGAAATTATGGGCATTATGAAATGTTATGACACCGGCCTTCACTTATTTTACCTCCTTAAGCATCATATCTATATT
>DALYNO010000451.1:0-3424 GCA_031975295.1 Anaerocolumna sp.
TGTATATTTTCCTCAATAAATAAAAAAGAGTATTTTTTTAGTAGTTTGCAAGGCTTATTGGTTTCGTCCTTATTTATTGATTTACTTGTTCCTCTTCGTTCTCAATTTTTTATTCCCCAACTTGCAAGCGCACTAATTGGAGGTGCAATAATTGGAGTTGGTGTTGGTCTAATGCTGCGATATAAGACAAGCACTGGAGGAACTGACTTACTAGCTGAAATTATTTCTGAAACTTTTTCGTTAAATATTGCACTTGTAATCATACTGATAGATGGAATTATTGTGTTGGCATGTCTGGCTTTATTAAAATTAGATACCTTCATTTATTCATGTATAGCTATTACCTCTGTGGGTTTAATAACATCCTTAATTAAAGGAAAATAATTTTTTATTGAGAGTCCCAACAACAAACGTGGAAACATACGCTAAGCAATATCGACATGAAGAAAGCCGATTTTTCCTACGGTGTAGTTAATGGGATGGGAATAATAAGCCTATAAGATTAGTGTTATGATTGTTTTTTTTTAATTACATAAGTCTATTGTTGATGGGTATTTTAAAATTATTAGTTTATATTGCGGAGGAGTTTTATGAGGAAAAAAATTCGCTAATACTAATAGTGTTTTTAAGTACTTTCATTTTAACAATTACGGATCTTATTGGACCATTTAATACTATTGGCTCTGGTACAGCAGCCTTAAAGGAGAAAAATGATGAACTTTACAAAGAAATTAAAGTGTATAGAGAGGAACATAAAATTGAACCGATTGATGCAAAAGTCGATAGAGTGTGGAAGGCAATTCCTGGATACAATGGATTGGATGTAGATATTGAATCTAGTTATAAAAAAATGAAATCAGATGGTAATTTTCACAAAAACAAAGTTGTTTATAAGGAAAAACCTCCAAATGTCCATTTAGAAAATCTAGCACCCATCCCGATTTATAAAGGAAATCCAGAAAAGCCTATGGTGGCGTTATTAATAAATGTTGCTTGGGGTAATGAGTACATTCCAACGATCCTTACCACACTAAAGGAATCCAAGGTGAAGGCGACATTTTTTTTCGATGGTAGCTGGGTTAAAAAGAATCCTGACCTAGCTAAGATGATCTATCGGGAAGGCCATGAAATTGGAAATCATGCTTATAGTCATCTAGATCTTAAGAAGCGATCTAAAAGTGATACCATACAAGAGTTAGAAAAGACGAATGCTCTCATTGAAGAAACCATTGGCATAAAACCGAAGTGGTTCGCACCTCCCAGCGGTTTGACAAACCCTCTGAGGATCTTCCAGTAAGAAGATCCTTTTTTGCTGCTTACTCAATTAATGTACCTTTTTGTTAAGTTAGTATTTTACAATCTTTCTTAGGTAAATACGGTTACTAAAAAGTTTATTTTAGTTTTTATAAATATTCGAATCTTTTCCTCAACGAGGACTATAAACGCTTTCACATGTTCCAGGCGCTGGTTCATAAAAACAATGTTGTTTAAATTGACCAGTAAAAGGTTGGTCATACCATGTTGGAGGACACGGACCATATGGATTAAAGTACCAAAGAGCATATTTCGCTGGGTGATCTCTCCAATATTCCAAATTCTTTCTTGCTAATCTTCTTTCAGATTCTCTTGCTCTTTGATAAAATACATTACCTTTTTGAACAGCTTCAAAAGAGTAATTTCCTCCTTGTACGTGAAAAATGACATCTCTAATTGTTCTTAATTCCTTAAAGTCAGCACAATCTGCTACAACACGGTTAACAATGACATTTCCAACATATAGCATTCCTTGTGGTCCTTCGCCTTCAGCTTCTGCTCTCATCATCCTTGCCATTAAATCGACGTCTGCATTTTGGTAAGCTACTCTTGTCATTTTTCCACCTCCAAAATACAGTATGAAAAAAAGCATACATTCATGCCCTTTTTTACAAATATCAAATGAATACTCTATACAAAACTAGTTAACATAATTAGTAGTAGTGCCTTGCCCCCCTGTTGGAGTCTTTTTAACATCGAATATACTTAGTCAGCCGCAGCAGAATTACGGAATATATTGGGATTAATATAGAAGAAATGTAAAACGGACCTCCATTTTTGTTTTTCGATCCATTTCCAACGTTTAAATTCCTGTGACAAAATAAACTAATTACAAAATTATTTTGGGTGTCTCATAAGAAAAGGTATCTAAACAATTCCTTCGTATTCCAAACGTATACTCGCTACATAGTTTGGACATGTTAAGAGAAACAGAAGGAGGGATTCCAGTTGGAGTGGATTTTTTATCTATACCTGTTAAATATGTTCTTTATCTTATTCATAGCAATTTGGGAAGTACGTAGGCCTGCCAAGGCATTGAATTGGATAATAATCGTCCTTCTTTTGCCAGTCATTGGTTTCTTGCTTTATCTTAGCGTATCAAACCCTAAGTTTATTCATCGAAAAAGATTGAACTCTTCTAAAAATGAATCTAACAAATTACCTGAGACATTCGGTGATTCAGCATCGGTAATTGCCGATGCTTTACGGCATTTCACTGTGAATGGGCTTCGAATGGGCCAAGTCCAAGTGTTTAACAATGGAATAGCAAAATATGAACAACTCATCGAATCCCTACAAAAAGCCCAAAAAACCATTGATCTGGAATATTACATCTATCGGAATGACCAAATAGGTAATCGCATCACAGAACTGCTGATCGAAAAAGCAGTAAACGGAGTGCGGGTTCGTTTTATTAGAGATGGTTGGGGGAGTAAAAAATTTCCGCGTCAAAAAATCCTTCAGATGGTGGAAGCAGGGATAGAATGCCGGACAATATTTCCTTTACGCTTTCCCTGGATTTTATCCAATTGGAATTATCGGGATCATTGTAAGATTGTCACGATCGACGGAAAGAAAGCTTTTACTGGTGGCATGAACGTAGGATATGAATATACAGGATTGAAGCCTGACGTTGGCTTCTGGCGGGATACTCATTTGCAAGTCATAGGAGAAGCATAAGTCGATTTGCTGACTGTCTTTGATGTTCATTGGGAAATCGCTGTGCCGGAACGGATAAAATCGAAAACAAATCTGAAAACAAAATCTGAGGTAACGAAAATCAATCCAATCGGAAGAGTAGATCTTTCCAGATGGTCAGCCGAATTGGGTTCAGAGTTGAGCACCATAGATGGTAAAGAGATGGACATATACCCAAAGACAGGGACATTGCAAAAAGCGTACATCCATACGTTGGAAGGAAACCCTGGAATTCCTACCCCAGTTATTCGTCAAGCTTACTTTATATGTATAACACAGGCGACCAAGACTATTGATATAACAACACCCTACTTTGTACCAGAAACAGATATTATCATGGCATTAAAGACAGCTGTGGCTCGTGGTGTGCACGTAAGATTGCTGGTTCCTCGCCACATTGATCAAAAAAGCG
>DALYNO010000452.1:0-3416 GCA_031975295.1 Anaerocolumna sp.
CATAAGAATACTTCATCCAGAAAAGTTTCTCGTTTAAGCAAAGCTGTTAATTCTATTGCTTAATGATTAAAATAAGGTATGGGGTTAATCCTCCATACCTTTAATAAATGGAATAAGGAGTTTATCTCTCCTTATTTTTTTTATTTAGTAAATTCTATTATACTTAGGTTAGCTAATCTTTATACACTTTCCTTCTTACTATTTATCCTTATTTTCTCCTTCTTCCCTCGTACTTACTTCATTCTTTTTTAAGGGCACACCACCACTCATATGATAAATAGAACTTTTTAAAAAAGCAGCTCTTTTTATGGAGTCCGAGCCATATCTTTCTCTTATAGCATCTACTGTTCTATCCCATTTGCTAAGCTTTTCATAAAAAAGATTATGATCAAATAAGCTTAATTGCCTTATTCCAAAATCATTTGTTACCCTGCTGGTATGAATGCCCAAATGTCTAATTGGAATTCCCTTCCACAGATCATCAAACAATCTTAAAGAAGCCGAGAAAATCTCTGCTGTTATATTAGTAGGTGTATCCAAAGTCATCTGATGTGATTCCCCATAAAAATTATAATCTACTATGGTAATACTTACCACTCCAGCAAGTACCTTGTCTTTTCTAAGCCTGGTGCACACTGTCTCTGATAGGGCTAATAACACCATTCCTGCTGCATATCTGTTATCTACATCAAAGGCTATGGTAGTGGAATTGCCATATCCCTTATTCTTAGGTTTCTCCTCAATTACATAGGATGTATCCACGCCATTGGCAAAATCATGAATCAGTTCTCCGTGTTTCTTAAGATGAGCCCTTAATATAGACACGTCTGTTTCTGCCAGTTGGCCAATGGTTTGTATCCCCATATTAAATAATTTTTTCGTTGTAGCCCTGCCTACATAAAATAATTCCGATACAGGCAATCTCCACATCTTCTCTTTGATTTCTTCCGGATATAAAGTATGCACCATATCAGGTTTCTTAAAATCCGATGCCATTTTGGCTAATAATTTATTTGAAGATATACCGATGTTAACAGTAAAACCAAGTTCTTCATAAATTCTGTCCTTTATGATACACGCAATATCATAAGGGGAGGAATATATATATTGGGTTCCTGTCATATCGCAATACGCCTCATCTATAGAATATTGCTCTACACTTGGCGCATACTCTCTTAAAATCTCCATAAAACCTTTTGAACATTCTTCATATAATTCATAATTAGGAGACACCAGGGTAAGATTTGGACATTTATTTAATGCCTCCATAATACTCTCACCAGTTTGAATTTTATACGTTTTAGCAGGCAGAGATTTAGCCAGTATAATGCCATGTCTCTTTTTAATATCTCCTCCAATGGCAGAAGGTATTGTCCTTAGATCTAAAGCCTCTCCAAGTATCTTAACACGATATACTGCCTCCCAGCTTAAGTAGGCACTATTTACATCAACATGAAAAATAACCGAATCCATACATATGTTCTCCTTTAAAGGATATTATACCAGAATGTATGTTCGGTTTACAGTGGAAATTACTACAAAATTATACTAAAAGCCGACAGTTTGATACAATCCCACTTAAGTAGACAGATGAAATAACTAAATTCATCTGTCTACTTAAGTGGGATTGTATCAGTTTTATGCTGTCGGCTTTTAGTATTTGAGATTCACTTTACATCATATTTCTATACATATTTGAAGCAATCCATGGAGGCTAAATTAATGATTTAAATTAATTACAGTAGCTTTAACCCTAGTCATAGCTTCTATGGAATACCTGATACCCTGTGTACCGATACCAGATTTTTTAACCCCTAAGAAAGGGAAATGATCAGGTCCACGTTCTGTTTTGTTATTCACTTGAACAGTACCTACTTCCAGCTTGTTAGCGACATGAAATGCATCACTTAAATTCTCAGTAAATACCGAACTCTGCAGTCCATATTCTGATCTGTTGGCTAAATCAATAGCCTCTTCAATGCTGTTAACTCTAAGAATTGGAAGTACGGGACCAAAAGGTTCTTCCCAAGCAACTCTCATATCTGCTGTTACATTATCAAATAAAGTTGGATAGATCAGATTACCCTCTCTCTTACCTCCAGCTAATAACTTCGCACCTTTTTCCTTGGCATCCTCCATTAGTTCCCAAACAAAATCTGCAGCTTTATCATTAATCAGAGGAACTACATCTACTTGCTTCTCCAGAGGATTTCCAACGGCTAACTTATCCATTTCTTCTTTGATATATTTAATTAATTCATCGGCTACTTCATTTAATACCAATATTCTCTTAACCGCAGTACAGCGCTGTCCCGAATAAGAAAATGCACCAGCTACAATATTCTTAGCGGCAAAGGGAAGATTGGCATCCTTTAGAACAATTGCAGCATCCTTCCCGCCTAATTCCATAAGCAGAGGAACCATGTGTGCCTTCTGTGATATATTCAGCCCTACTTCTGTACTTCCAGTAAAATTAATAAAGTTAATTCCCGGATGGGTAACGACATAATCTCCTATTTCTCCACCTTTACCAGTTACCAGATTGAGAACTCCCTCTGGAATACCAGCTTCTATAAAGATTCTCACTAATTCTGTACCGCAAAGACTTCCAATGGTTGCTGGTTTAAATATAACTGTATTACCAGAAACCAAAGCAGGTGCTATTTTAGAACTAGCCAGGTTAATAGGATAGTTAAATGGGGAGATGGCCAAAACCACTCCTACCGGTTCTCTGGTTACCATAGCAAATTTTTCTTTATTAAAACCAGAGAATGTGTCTCCCTGTATACTTTCACCATGTATACTTTTTGCTGTATCAGCAGTGAAACGAATAAAGTCAGCAGTTCTTGTAATTTCAGAATGCGCACTTTTCTTATCTTTACCAACTTCTAATACTAGCAACTCAGCCAGTTTATCCACTTGTTCTTCCAAAAGAGCTGCTGTTTTATAAAGCATTTCTGCTCTTTCATTTAAAGGTACATCTTTCCATTTATGAAAGGTCTCATTCGCTTTTTTGACTGCTTCATCTACTTCATCTTTAGACATAGCAGAAACCTTACCTATCACTTCACCATTTAAGGGAGAAATAATTTCTATGTCTTTTCTATTATTCACTAAATCACTCATATATTTACTCCTAATTATAAATATTTAGGTTAATTATGGGAAAACCTATAAGCCCTAACTTACAATCTTATAACTATTATATATACTAGATTGAAAGTTATTCTTACAAATCCATTTTTTAGATTATTCTAACTTGTATTGTCAGTCAATTATAATACAATCTGACAAGAAGTTCAATAGCTTTTCTTCTAAAAGTCTCACATTAGATTTTATATATAAAAATAGAGATAATCTCAATTATCTCTATCCTTTTATTTCTATTAACTAATAATACAAAGTTTTAATCATTT
>DALYNO010000453.1:0-3406 GCA_031975295.1 Anaerocolumna sp.
CAGTGTTTGCAGACATGGGAGTTGCTATAATTGCAATTTTAAATGCGATGCGAGGAATGAATACGAAAAACATTTAATTGTACTAGCACGAATCCTCCCCTTGGTTTGTTTCTTCAAAGATTGAATCAAATCAAGGGAGAATCTGCAAAAATAAAAAATATAAAATTAAGAATCAATAGATTTCGAGTTATTTATGGATTAAGTGTTATGCAAAGGAGAAAATTGATATGTCAACTAATAATATTAAAGAGCAAGTTCAGTCTTTTGGACTGAAAAAAGTTATTTCTTATTTAGATTCCGATCCAGACAAAAATGTTCCTAAAATAATAGATTGGGTTGAAAAGTTTGATAAAGAAGGCACAGTATCTGGTCAGCTTAAGACTATAAAACATGCAATTGCAGATAAAGATGGAAACTGGTATCAACTTGTTAAAAGTTTGTATACTGATATTGATGATAGTGTAAGAAAAACTTTATTTGAGAATTTTCTAGTTAATGCAACAGTAATAGGAGGACAACGACAAAAAAAGTCAAAAGAAGAAAATAACTGTAATATTCCATGGGCAATACTCATGGATCCAACCTCTGCATGCAATCTGCATTGCACCGGTTGCTGGGCAGCAGATTACGGCAATAAGCTTTCTATGAGTTATGAAACTTTGGATAGTATTATAGAACAGGGTAAAAAACTCGGTACATACATGTATATCTACTCTGGCGGCGAACCATTAATGCGTAAACGTGATATTATCAAGCTTTGCGAAAAACATAACGAATGTGCCTTCCTGGCATTTACAAATGCTACGTTAATTGATGAGGCATTCGCTGATGAGATGCTTAGAGTAAAAAACTTTGTTCCTGCTATAAGTGTGGAAGGGTTTAAAGAGGATACTGATTTCAGACGGGGCGAAGGTACCTATCAGTCAGTCTTAGATGCGATGGAAATATTAAAAAAGAAAAAGCTTCCATTCGGTATATCCTGTTGTTATACGAGTAAGAATACCGATGTCATAGGAAGCGAAAAATACTTTGACGATATGATTGCAAATGGTGCAAAATTCGCATGGTTCTTTACTTATATGCCAGTTGGAAATGATGCGGTACCTGAGCTCATGGTAAATCCGGAACAAAGAGAATATATGTATCATCAAATCAGAAAATTTAGAGAAACTAAACCATTGTTTACGATGGACTTTTGGAATGATGGCGAATATGTTAAGGGATGTATTGCTGGAGGAAAATGCTATCTTCATATCAATGCAAATGGTGATATAGAACCTTGTGCTTTTATTCATTACTCCGACTCAAACATTAAAGAAAAGACCTTGATTGAAGCGTATAAGTCTCCGTTATTTATGCAATATAAGGAAAATCAACCTTTCAGTGAAAATTATCTGCGTCCTTGTCCACTGCTTGACAATAAAGGACGGCTGGCCGAAATGGTAGATAAATCCGGAGCGAAATCAACAGACATGCAACACCCTGAGGATGTACATGCTTTGTGTGCTAAATGCAAGACTGCGGCAGATAATTGGGAGATCACAGCAAACCGGCTTTGGGAAGCATCTCATGGATGTGAAGGATGCAAGATCACAGCAGGTATGAATTCATTGGAAAAAGAGATTTAAATTCAATCTAAATAAAAAGAGGTTAAAAAATCAAACATACTTTTTTACTTCAGAATCTGTTACAGAAGGGCATCCGGATAAAGTATGCGACCAAATTGCTGATGGAATATAGATGACAAAAAACTTAAAGCTAAATAGTTAAAAATATAAAAGTGAGGTGAAGCTATGAAAGATTTTGTGATTATTACTGATTCAACATCGGACCTTCCAGCCAATATTACTGATGAACTTGGCATTCAGGTCATACCGATGCCGTTTAACTTAGGTGATGATAATTATATACATTATCCTGATGGAAGAGAGCAAGAAATTCATAAATTTTATGAAAGACTACGTCTTGGTGAAAAATCCACCACAACGCAGATAAACATTAATACATTTATGGAATACTTCGAAACTATCATAAAGTCCGGAAATGACATTATATACATATCATTTTCATCAGGATTAAGCGGTACGTATAATTCATCATTACTGGCAGCAGAAGAATTGAAGAAGAAATATCCAAAACGTAAGATTATTTGTGTAGATTCCAGGGCCGCTTCTTTAGGTGAAGGACTTTTAGTATACAGCGCAGCAAAGAAAAAAGAAGAAGGATTTGAATTAGAAGAGCTTAATGAGTGGATTATAAATAACCGCTGCCACTTATGCCATTGGTTTACTGTTGATGATTTAAATCATCTAAAGCGAGGGGGAAGAGTGACAGCAATGACAGCAGCAGTAGGCACTGCATTGGATATAAAACCTATTCTGCATGTTGACGACGAAGGACATCTAATACCTGTATTCAGGGTAAGAGGACGTAAAAAGTCAATAAAAGCATTGGTTGATCATATGCTTGAAACTTGCATCAACCCAGAAGAACAAATAATTTTCATAGGACATGGAGATAGCTCAAATGATGCAGTACTTCTCGAAAGCTTAGTTCGAGATAAGTTTCAAGTGAAAGATGTCATAATCAACAATATAGGACCTATTATCGGTACTCATTCAGGACCTGGTACGATTGCTTTATTTTTCTTTGGTACTAAAAAATAAACTCAATATAAGATTATACCTTCTTTTGGAAACAACATATATAATATGCATGGCGCATAATAAAATTAAAGCTTTTCTGTAAATCATATAAAAAAGGGGATATCAAAATGAGTGAAAACGTTGGCAAATGGCTAGGCTGGATTGGAATAATAGTAGGAGTAATCGGGTTCTTCTGGCAACCTATATGGATGGGAGCAATAGCAATTGTTGCAGGTATTGTAGGATTGTTCTCTCCTCAGAAAAAATTAAACTGGGTCGCAATTGTAGTTGGTGTAGTTGCCTTAATAATTGGGATAGTATAGTTAAATATTATTTCTATTACTACAAAGTAAAGGATGAAAAGTCATATACATTTTTAAGATGAGCTGGTCACGTGTCCTGCGTATTATATATGTTGTTTCCTAATATACAGAACTTAAGACTTGTTATCATCAATAAGGGAAGATGATTTATGTGATGCTTTATACGCATATAAATGGTTTAGAGCGATGTTTCAAAGAAGACAATAAAAAACCGTTCTGCCGTAAAATAAAAGATCGTTTTTGGGGGAGAATTAAATAACCATATGGTTAATCTATGCTCACGTTTTGCCACCCTTTTGATTGTAAGAAAAGGATACGAGTATGAATAAGAGGAGGTGAAACCAATGAGTCAAAGGTGGTTGAGAATATTATTCAGGCGTCGAATCATGGTATTTTTTTTGCTTGCACTTCAAATTGGTATTTTAGTTTTTGTGGTTT